>JBEKLK010000087.1:0-11279 GCA_050010235.1 Rhizomicrobium sp. | reverse complement strand
TCCGGCCGAAATATTGGGGCGACTATCCGACGCTCAAGTCGAAACAATCCACCTTGCAGGAACTCGAGCAATCGCTGCCTGAACTTATGGCGAAGATCAACAAGATCGCGGACCGTCTCAACATGGTCCTGAGCGATCAGAATCTGAATTCCATCTCGGGAACGCTCTCCAATCTTCGCGACGTTACAGGGGCTCTCAACCGGCATTCCGGCGACATGGAAAAGATTTTGACGAATGTCGCGTCGGCGTCGACTTCGCTGAACGGCGATCTCGGCGATCTTCATTCGGTGCTCACGGATGCCGACGGCACGCTGCATAGCATCAATCGTCTCAGCGACGATGCGGACACGGCCGTGAACGGCGCGCAACTCGATCAGTTGGTTGCCCAAATGCGCGGCCTCGTGAAGAGCGTCACGCATCTGTCCAACCAACTCGAAAATGAGCCGACGCAACTCATCTTTGGCGACCGCCGCAAGGGATACACTCCGAAATGACGAACCATTCCGCGCACCTGCCGCTCTCGCGACGCGGCCTTCTCGTTGGCACCGCTTCCGTGCTCGTGTTGTCGGGCTGCAGCGGCATCATCGGCCCGTCCAATCCGCCGGCGCAGATTTACCTGTTGCAGCCAGATCTGCATGCGCTGGGCGGTTCGCCCGCCGTGACGTGGCAGCTTTCAGTCGGCGCACCCAATGCGTCCGAAAGTCTCGACACGGCGCGTATTGCGCTCCATCTGGGCGAAACGATGGATTACTTCGCAGGCGCGCAATGGATGGACGCCGTGCCGATTCTGATCCAGGCGAAACTGATCGAAGCTTTCGAGAAGAGCTCGAGAATCGCGGCCGTCGGCGCGACTTCGGACGCGGTCCGCGCCGACTATGTCCTGGATACGACGCTTCGGGATTTTCAGGCCCGCTACGACAGCCAGGACGGCGTGCCGACGATCGTCGTCGATATCATGGCGAGACTCGTTGCCGTAGGGCACAGCGACGTCGTGGCGACCCACGATTTCCATCATGAGGCACCGGCCGCGCGAAACGATGTTCCCAGCGTCGTCGCGGCATTCAACCAGGCCGCAGGCGCGGCATTGGAAGAGATCGTTGATTGGACATTGCGCGCGCCCCGTGCGGAGCAATCGACGTCCATGCCGCCTGCGGTGGCCCCGCCGACAGCCCGTCGGCATAAGATTGCACGTTGAACCAAATATAAAATCGCGATACAACCTGCACGAGAATTGTCGACAATTACATCTGCGGGCCGGTTGCATTGACCGCAGGCGGCAGGCAAAAGCCTGGGTGCCGGATTTCCGGAGTTTGTGTTCGGCACGCGATCGTCAGCGTCAGCCGAGCGAAAACGGCCCACACAGGGATACCATGCCACCGCGTATGTCCGGCGTATTCAGCGAAGTCGATCCCCAACATCTCCAGCATCCGGCCCTGGTCTTTCTGAAGACCTATTGGGACGCGAAGCGAGCCGGCCGACCCATGCCGTCGCGGGCCGATATCAGGCCGGCGGACATGAAGGAACATTTGGGCTGGATCGTTCTGTTGGATGCTCTGCCGGATCGATCCGATTTCCGCTATCGCATGATCGGCACCCGGGTGACGCAATATGTCCTGGCCGACGCCACGGGTAAAACCATCGCCGAAGCATTTCAGTCTTATGGCGACGAGGCAGTGAAATCCGTGCTCGCGTTTCACCGGAAGGCGGCCGATGACCGTGTGCCGGTTCGGGCTTTTGGCGATGCGGATTGGCTCGGGCGCGCTTTATTCGCGTTCGACGCCCTGTTCCTTCCGCTGTCGGATGACGGCGTGCAGGCCAACATGATCCTGAGCGCCTTCACTTTCAGCGTCTCCGACAGCGTCAAGCCGCATCCCGCCGCTGGGCCCTGAAGTCCCCTCAATCGGCTATTTCGTTCGTCCGCCGGATTGGCGATGATGGGTGCCTGGGACCGCCGCCGCGCGGTCGAAGGCGAGGGACATTCTTGCGCATTCAGAATCGCATCACCGCCATGCTTGGCGTCGAATACCCAATCGTCCAGGCGCCGATGGGATGGATCGCGCGGGCGCAACTGGCGTCCGCCGTTTCGAATGCCGGAGGCATGGGGATCATCGAGACGTCGTCCGGGCGGCTCGACGAGATTCGCCTCGAGATCAAGAAAATGCGCTCGCTGACGACAAAACCTTTCGGCGTCAACATCGCGCAGGCCTTTGTGCGCGATCCCGATATCGTTTCGTTCGTCATCGATCAGGGCGTGAAATTCGTCACCACCTCCGCCGGCGACCCCCAACGCTATTGCAGCGCGCTGAAGGAGGCCGGTCTCACGGTTTTCCACGTCGTGCCTTCGTTGAAGGCGGCGCTTCGTGCCGTCGACGCAGGTGTCGACGGCCTGGTGGTCGAAGGCGGCGAGGGCGGAGGGTTCAAGAATCCGCGCGAAGTGGCTTCGATGGTGCTCCTTCCGCTTGTCTGTGAGACTGTGAAGGTGCCCGTGATAGCAGCCGGCGGCATCGCCGACGGACGTACGATGGCGGCCGCATTCGCGCTGGGTGCGGAAGGCGTGCAGATGGGAACCCGCATGGTTTCGGCGCAGGAGTCGCCGGTACATGAAAACTGGAAGAACGCGATTCTCGCCGCCCAGGAGACCGACACCGTTTTCCTCAACCGGTCCGGCCCGGGTCCTGCGTTGCGGGCATTGCGCACGGAACGTACGACGCGGCTTGAAAAGGAACCGGGTCCCAACATCATGAGTGAATTCGGCACCGCGCTCGATTTGTATTTCGGCGGCGATATGGAAGCTTCGATCGCGCTCGCAGGTCAGGTCGCGGGCCGCATCGATGCGGTCAAGTCGGTTGCAGCTGTCATCCGGGAGACAATCGCGGAGTTCGAAGCGACGCTCGGCGCGCTCGCGAAGAAATATTGCGGATAACAGGGGGAACGGATGGCCACGCTCAATCGCAACGGCGTCAAGATACACTACGAGACGTATGGCGAAGGTCCGGCCATCCTGCTCACCCACGGCTATTCCGCGACTGCGGAAATGTGGGAGGGCCAGATCGACGTGCTGTCGCGCCATCACACGCTCATATTGTGGGATATGCGCGGACACGGGCAGTCGGACTGTCCCGAAGATCACGCCGCCTACAGCGAAGAGGCGACGGTTGGGGACATGGCGGCGATTCTCGATGCCGCCGGCGCGAACCGGGCCGTCATCGGCGGGCTTTCTCTGGGCGGCTACATGTCGCTGGCATTTCACCTGACCTATCCCGAACGGGTGCGGGCTTTGCTGATCGTCGACACCGGCCCCGGATTCCGCAACGACGAAGCGCGCAAAGGGTGGAACGAGACGGCGCTGCGCACGGCGGAGAAATTCGAGAGGGACGGGTTGGCTTCCCTGCGAGCCCTCAGTCGCGAGCGGTCGCAAAGCACGCACAAATCCGCCATGGGACTGGCACTCGCGGGACGCGGAATGCTCACGCAACGCGACGGACGAGTCATTGCCTCGCTGCCCGACATCCGGACGCCGTCGCTGGTGATCGTGGGCGGGAACGATGCGCCTTTTCTCAAGGCCGCGGACTATATGGCGGCAAAAATTCCCCACGCCGAAAAAGTCGTCATTTCCGACGCCGGCCATGCCGTCAATATCGACCAGCCGGCCGCGTTCAACGAGGCTGTGATGCATTTCCTGCGGTCGGTCGACGGCCACGCCTGACTGTTTCGGCGCGCACCGACGGTGGGACCGGCGTGCCGAAAAAGCGGGGATTTCCGCGGCGCATATCCCCGAATCGGCCCGGCCGATAGCGGTTCGGCGCGAAGTCGCGGATCGAAATTCGCGGTTGCTCGTTAACATTTGGCAGCGTCCGGCAGCACGAGCGGTATGAACATCAACCAGCGCCTGTCAGCGCCCCCGCCATCGGACATTCTCGTCCGCAGGCTGTCGCGCTATGCCGAGCTTTCGCCGGCGGAAATCGCGCTTCTCCAGACACTCCCTCTTGCGCCGCAGGATTTGGGCGCGGGAACCGAACTGATCGTTGAGGGCCGTCTCCTGGACACACCGCGACTCCTGGTATCGGGATGGGCGTGCCGCTTTCGCATGCTTCCGGACGGACGGCGACAGATTTTCGACTTCATCCTGCCGGGCGATATGTACGGACTCTGTTTGCGCCCGCAGGCGGTTGCGCTGACCACGGCCATTACCCTCACGGCGGCGCAGATCGCCGATGCTTCCGCCTTGTGGTTCGCGATCAAGGAAAGGCCGAGCGAGTATCCCGGACTTGCCGACGCGTGTCACAACACGGCGAGCCTCGAGGAAGCCTATTTGTTGAACCAGCTCGTGCGCGTTGGCCGCCAAACCGCGTATGAGCGGACCGCGCATCTGATTCTCGAAATATACGATCGGTTGGACGCAGTGGGGCTTGCAGACGGCCCCTCGATTCCGATGCCACTCACGCAGGAGACCATGGCCGACGCTTTGGGCCTGAGCGTCGTCCACCTCAATCGCACCTTGCAGCTGTTGCGGCGCGATCAGCTGATCGAGTCGCGCACGGGATTCATCAAGCTGCTGCAGCCGGAGCAGCTGGCCGACGTTGCGGATTTCCATCCGCCGGTCATTTCGCAGAAAACGCTGAATCCGGCATAGTTCGCTGCCGATTTTCAGCGCTTTGCCGCGCGGGTGGGCATGCCCGCCATGCGACGCATTTCGGCGAGAAACGTCTTCGCCAATTTCTCGCGCGCGTAATCCTTTTGAAAGACGGCGCCGAACTTCATGCCGATGTCGAGCGCCATCGCCATTTGGGCCGCATCCGCTGGTGTTGCACCGTCCGCACAACCCGCCCATCGAAAGAACTCGTGAAAGGTCCTGCGGATAAAATCGTCATGTTCGATTTTGATTCGCGCGAGTTTCGGGTTGTGGATCGTTGCGGCGAACGCCTCCACCAGCACGGCGACGGCGTCGCGCGTCATGGCGGGGCTGGCGAAGAAGTAGACGACGAAATCGTCAAGCCATTGCGCTGGCGTGCGGCGCGCAATCGCCGCGATTTCGCGGGCAATCTCTTCGCATGCCGCTTGGAGATAAAACTCGAGAATGTTTTCCTTGCCGTCGAAATAGTAGCGGATGTGGCTCGGAGACATGGCCGCCCTGACTGCTATATCGGTCAGCGTCGTCGCGGCATAGCCCTTGTCGCGAATGCAGCTGTACAACGCATTTGCGATGACGACGCGCCGGTCCCGTCCGCCGCCGGATCCTTTCGCGTCGAGAAAGGATAGTTTCGCTGCGCTGGCGACGCGTTTTTCCATTTGGCAGGCGCCCCTTTGACCCGGCAAGTAATACCGATGTCCCACCGTCGAACACTTTGCCGGAACTCGGTGTCCGGGTCAGATTCGAAGTACCCATGAAGACACGCCGAATAATGGACGATGTCAATATTTGCAGGATTAATAGCCCGAAACGAGCGATTTCCAAGCTTCCTCGAAAAGTGCTTGCAGTGCGCGCGTAGGGAAAGTTCGGCTTAGTCGGCACGCACCGAAATTCAGGCGCCGCATCGCAGAGGAATGGAACGGTCGCGGCCGCTCCCCTCGACGACCCCTGGGTTACCTGTCATCCAAGCCTGGCGAGCAGCGCCCTGGCGGCAGCCGGCGCACGGATCTTGGCGCCGTTGATCATGTAGACGAATACGTCACGCATCTTCTTCGGCGGCACGCTCTTGCCGGCATGCGGCAAGTCCTTCGCATCGCCGCCTTCGGCCCAGATATTCGCGCGCTCGGCCCATTTCTTGATTGCCGGCGCGGAATAACCGGTGGTGACGGCTTCGCTGGCGCTCTGCAGGCGCGCATAGACGAAATCGCCGGTGATATCGGCGATCATGGGGTATTTCTCGGAATCGGCGAGAACGATTGCCACGGAATATTGCCGCGCCAGTGCCGCAAACGCGGGAACGACGAAACTTTCGTGCCGGACCTCGATCGCGTGGCGCAAGGGTCGCCCATCGAGAGATTTGGGAAGCAATTCGAGAAACGTCCCGAAATCGTCGGGTTCGAATTTCTTGGTGGGCGCAAACTGCCAGAGGATCGGACCAAGCTTGTGCTTCAGCTGGCCGATTCCGCTGCCGATGAAGCGCTCGATCGATTCGCCCGCTTCGGCGAGCACACGGCGATTGGTGGTGAAGCGCGATGCCTTGACCGAGAACACGAAATCCTCCGGCGTGTCGGCCGCCCAGCGCCGGAAGCTCTCCGGCTTCTGGGTGCTGTAATAGGTGCCGTTGATCTCGATCGTCGTGACCTGTCGGCTCGCATGGGAAAGCTCGCGAGTCTGCGGCAACCCCTTGGGATAGAACACGCCGCCGCGCCACTCTTCGAAAGTCCAACCGCCGATCCCCACCTTGATCATCTGAGTTCCCAAAATCGTCTGCGTGACGAAGTGTTGCACAGGTTTCGGGACCCTGTGCAGTCCCTCCCGTCGCTATGTTCGCATTCTCTCCGATTGGCTAGGCTTGCGCGCGGCCTCGTCGGCCCCGGAGGAGACATGCTTACATTGCTTGGCGTCGCGGTTGTGATTGCGGGATTTCTGCTTCGCCTGAACCCACTGCTTGTTATCATCGCGGCCGTGCTGACAACGGGGTTGGCAGCGGGTTTCGATCTCGCGGCGATTGTCAGGGCCTTCGGCCACGCTTTTAACGAGAACCGCTATGTCAGCGGCGTCTGGGTCGTCCTGCCCGTGATCGGGTTGCTCGAACGCTATGGGCTGCAGGAGCGCGCCCGGATTTTGATCGGAAGGGTCCACGCGGCGACGGTGGGTCGTCTGCTTCTTGTCTATTTTGTCGCCCGCCAATTGTTATCGGCCGTGGGCCTCACCTCCGTTGCCGGCCAGGCGCAGACCGTGAGGCCGTTGGTGGCGCCCATGGCGGAGGCCGCGGCAGAGAAGCATTTTGGGCCGCTGCCGCAGCAAACGCGCTGGCTGATCCGCGCGCACGCGGCCGCCGCCGATAATATCTCTCTGTTCTTCGGCGAGGATATTTTCATTGCGATCGGCTCGATCCTGCTGATCACCGCATCCTTGCGCGACAGCGGCGTGTCGGTGCAGCCCCTCGATCTGTCGCTGTGGGCGATACCGACGGCAATTCTGGCGCTGCTGGTGCATGGCGTGCGGCTGATGTTGCTGGATCGCCGCCTCGCGCGCGAACTGAAGCCGGAAAGCGCCTCCGCGCCGGGGACCGTGGAATGATCACGCTGCAGTACTTTTATATTTTGGCGGGACTGCTGTTCGCCGCGTTTGCCCTTCTCAGCGTTGGCGACGGGACAAATCGCAAGCGGCTCGGCAACACGGCTTTCTGGGGGCTGCTCGCAGTCAGCTTTCTGGGTGGCTCGTCTATCAGCGATTTTGCCAACGGCCTCATCGTGCTGGCGCTGGTGGCTCTAGGCGGTTTCGGCGCCCTGGGGATCGGCAAGCCCGCGACGACCTCGCCCGCCGAACGTCTCGAAAGTGCTGTGCGGCGCGGCAACAACATCTTTCTTCCGGCTCTCGTCATTCCGGCTGTCGCGGTGCTCGGCACGCTGTTCCTGAAAACCATCCATGTCGGTGGCATGCCCTTGGTCGATGCCAAGCAGGTGACCTTGATTTCGCTGGCGCTGGGTGCGGTTCTCGCCCTCGCCGCGGCGATGATCTGGCTGCGGCCGCCTGTGCTCGCGCCGCTTCAGGAGGGCCGGCGAATCGTCGACACGATCGGATGGGCCGCAATCCTGCCGCAGATGCTGGCTTCGCTCGGCGCCATCTTCGCGCTCGCCCATGTGGGCGATGCGGTGCGGGAGGTCGCCACCGGCTGGATCCCGCTCGAACTGCCCTTCGCTGCGGTCTGCGCCTATTGTCTCGGCATGGCGCTGTTCACGATCATTATGGGCAACGCTTTTGCGGCATTCCCGGTCATGACGGCCGCCATCGGGTTGCCGCTCATCGTGCACAAATTCGGCGGCAATCCGGCGATCATGGGTGCGATCGGCATGCTGTCGGGCTTCTGCGGCACGCTCATGACGCCAATGGCGGCCAATTTCAACATCGTACCGGCGGCGCTTCTCGAACTGCCCGACAGGAATAGCGTCATCAAGGCACAGATTCCGACGGCGATTCCGCTTCTGATGGCCAACACTCTTCTCATGTATTTTCTCGTCTTTCGCTTCTGAGGCACACGATGACGCACAGTCTCTCGCCCGAACTGGCCTCGCGATTCGCGCGCACCGCGCTTGGGCATGTGAGCCGGGAGTGGCCGAACAAGCTCGATCATGTGATGTCGGGACCGCAAGACGTGCGTGGTCCTCGCGATTTGCATCCCATTTTCTTCGGTAGTTTCGATTGGCATTCCTGCATGCACGGCCATTGGCTGTTGGCGCGGCTCTGTCGGCGGTTTCCGCAAATCGCGGCCGCGGGCGAAATCCGCGAATTTCTCGATGGGCAATTCACGCCCGCGAAAGTCGAAGGCGAAGTCGCATATCTGCGCAATCCCGCATCCCGCGGCTTCGAACGGCCCTATGGCTGGGCCTGGCTGCTGATGCTGGCGGGAGAACTCGCGCGCCATCGCACAAGCGAAGGAAAGCGCTGGTCGGAAACATTGAAGCTGCTGGCCGACGAGTTTACGGCGCGTTTCGCATCTTTTCTCCCGCTCGCAACCTACCCCGTTCGTGCCGGAGTCCATTCCAATACCGCCTTCGCGCTGGTGCTGGCGCTCGATTACGCCGGTGCCGCAAACGACGCGCGCCTGGAGCAGTTGTGTTCGGAGAAAGCGCGTGTCTGGTACGCACGCGACGCAGATTGCCAGGCATGGGAGCCGTCGCAGGACGAGTTCCTGTCGCCCGCGCTGATCGAAGCGGCGTGCATGCGGTCCGTCCTGACGCCGGGCGATTTTCGCGCGTGGTTCGCACGGTTTCTGCCGCGCGTGGGGAAGGGTGAGCCGGCGACATTGTTCAGTCCGGCCACCGTCAGCGATCGCTCGGACGGGAAAATAGCCCATCTCGACGGGCTCAACCTGTCGCGTGCGTGGTGTTGGCGGCTCATCGCCGACGGGTTGGCCGCCGATGATCCGTTTCAGGCTCGCGTAGAAGAGACGGCGGCGCGCCATCTCGCGAGCGCGCTCGATCATGTGCAGGGCGACTATATGGGCGAGCATTGGCTGGCGAGCTTCGCGCTGCTCGCGCTCGATCCCTTTGCGGACTAGAGCATCGCCACGCCATCGCGGGAGGTGGACAACGCGATTCTATGACCTCCAGAGAACGCGGCTTTGGTCATCAGCGGATATTCTGCAATGGAATTTAAAATCGCGGACGGCGAAGTCACCTTCATGCGTCGGCAGCGCGGGTGTTTCCTGCGCTAATGCCGCTCCGTGCACACCGCTGACGAACGAAACCGCAACCATCAAGCGTGCGAAATCCAATGTGTCGAAATAGCTCCACTGAATCATCGCGAATTGCTGCACTGCGATGCGACGCGCTGGATATTGGCCGCGTGGTCACTAGCGCAGCCTATCCAATTCCGTTAAGTTGACGAACTATTTTAGACTTTTCGACTCACCGCAATGCGTCTGGAGCGGGCAGAACGGGAGTTCTTATGCGTGTTTTGAATCATCCGCATTCGCATGCGGTGAATGCATTCTGGCGCAGTTCGTTGATGTTGGCGTTGGCGACCGCCTTGCTGATGGTCTTTGCCGCGACCGCGCATGCGCAATCCTCGGGGATCATGTCGCCCGGTTCTGCCGCCGTGACGGGCTTTTCCGGCGTCCCGACTTATCCCACCGAAGACAGGATCGATCTGAGTGGCCCGTCAATGCGGGTGATCCCGCTGCCGCCAGGACCCAACGGTCTCGACAATGTGCCCAAGACGTTCACCGTCACGGCGCGCGACGTGGGTCAGGTGTTTGGCGTCACGCTCGACGATCAGCCCCAACCCGATATCTTCGTCGCAGCCACCGCGGCTTACGGACTTGCGATCTATCAGCCCGGGCAAGGCCGCGTGCAGCGCGGCACGACGGCCGCGCAGTATGCGCCCGGCCTGTTCGGACCGCCCGATCAGGGCGGCGGCCCGAATTCGATCTGGCGCATTGACGGAACGACGGGGCAGGTCTCTCTGTTCGCGAACGTCACGTTCAATGGCATTCAGAACACGCCCGCTTCGCTCGGCGGTCTCGCCTATGACGCGCGGACGCAACAAATCTTCGTCGCCGACCGCGCCACGGGAATGATTCATCGCTATGGGCTGGACGGCGGCGATCGCGGCGTTTTCGATCACGGCGTCGACGGACGCGGCGCGGCAGGCTTGCCGCCGGTTCCGTTCGATCCCGCGACTCTCGCCAATATCGCAAGTCCCAGTTTCGATGCGCAGAATCCCCGGAGCTGGGGTTTTGCGCCTGCGCCGCGCCGAATCTTCGCTCTCGCGGTGCGCGCAGGAAGGCTGTTCTATTCCGTCGCCGATGGCCCGCAGGTCTGGTCGGTCGGCATCCGGCCCGATGGCTCGTTCGCGCATGACGCGCATTACGAGGTCGGCGCGCCGGCCATAAGACCCGGCACCGAGATTTCGCAGATCGCGTTCGACGGCCATCCCCACATGTACGTGGCCGAGCGCGCCGCATCGAACGGCTCCCCCGATTTTCGCAACGTCGCGGACGGTAGGCAGGATCGCGTCGAGCGCTTTTCGCCGAAGAATTACGGCGATCCCTCTCCCGGCTATTGGCAGCCGCCCGGCGACCAATATGCGATCGGCATGAATCCGCAGTTTCAGAACGCCGATGGCGGCGTCGATGTCAAATGCGGTTCGTCAGTCTGGGCGACGGGCGAGCGTCTGTTAGATCCGGGCAACGCACCGCCGGGAAGTTTTTCGAGAATCGACGGATTGCAGGGGACCGACGCCGGGCTTGTCGAGCCTGCGAACATGCCGCCGCAGCAAAGCCGCTACGTCAACTATTACGACAATCAGGCCGATCCTGGCTCGCGCGGCCACATGGGCGGCATCGCGATCTGGAATATGTGCTCCGGTTCGGGCGGGGTTCCCGTACCGCCGCCGCCGCAACCGATCGGCTATGGCTGCCCTCCCGGAACGTTTGAAGTGGGCGGCGGATGTCTCGTGGCGCCGATGTGCCCGGAAGCTTCGATCTTCCGTGACGGCTATTGCGTCTATCCGCATTGTCCCGACGGTCTCATTCAGTTGCGCGGCCAATGCGTACCGCCGCCGCGCGCGTGCCGGTATGGTGAAGTCTACATCGGAGATCGATGTGTACCGATCGGGTGTCCGCGCGGCCTCGATCGTGCCG
>JBEKLK010000086.1:0-11337 GCA_050010235.1 Rhizomicrobium sp. | reverse complement strand
TCGAATTCGCATTGCCCGACGCTGCAGCTCAACGTGCTGGAATAGAAGTAACCCGTGAGCTCGCCCTTGTTGTTGATGGAGCGCGCCTCGGTGCCGAGGGTGCCATCGTCGAAGCTCGTATAGTTGCTGCCGTCCGGGGGGCCGTAAAACCCGTGCTGGACATTGTTCGTGTCCCACCAGCCGCCGGCGATAATGCCGCTGTCGTTGATGCCGAGAGCGCCCGTCCCGTTCGGGCCGGTGCCCGGAACATTCGCGATGGGCGTCAGGCTGGTGACAATCGCGGCGTGCGCTCCGGCCATGGAACCGAGCAAAAGCCCGGCGACCGCAGATGCCTTGAGCAAGGAATAACGCATGTTAATGCCCCCATTGGATTGGCGCGTGAGCGCGCAGATAGAGTGATGGCGGATCAGGAAAGGTGGAGATGTCCGCAACCCGGGCGCCACACTAATGGATTTTCCCCTGCCGTGGAAGACCGTCAAGGATGTCGACATTCCCCCCGCGGCAATTCAATCCCCGTCGGCCGTCCGACGCGACCCGGTTCGTCGAACCGAACGATAACCGGCAAAATCTGACGAAGGTAAAAAGTTCCTGTCCAAAGCGCGGCCGGCAATTGCGAGGGCGCGCTGGCACGCGCGCGAACAGGAAAACGATCGTTAAAGACGAACCCGCGCATCGCTCGTCGGCGACGGCGGTTTGACCGGCTGAACGCCGGATGAACGGCGATCTTCGCCTGCGTTAATCGCGGCTCCCTCAATTTTCGCGCATCGGGATGGACGCCATTCGGGGTCCGCGAAGATGAAAAAGGGAGTTTGTCATGAGTCTCAAACGTCATGTTGTTATCGCCGCAATTGGCGCCGCCCTGATGTTGGGCGCCGCGACGAGCGCTTCGGCAGGAACGTGGAACGCCGATCATCCGCGCCGCGCTGAAGTAAACGGCCGTCTTGCGAACCAGAATTATCGCATCGATCGCGATTATCGCGACGGCATGATCACTGCAGGCCAGGCGCAGGCCTTGCACAGCGAAGACCGCGCGGTGCGCAACCAGGAGCGCTTCGACGCGAGCTTTCGCAACGGTCATATCACCTCGGCGCAGCAACGCGCGCTGAACCAGGACGAAAACGGCGTGAGTCGTCAGATCTATCGGGACGCGCACTAGGCGCGCGCCATAGCTACATGGGACAAGGGCTTGCCCGCCCGAAACATATCGGAAGGATCGCGAGGCGATCCTTCCGATATGCCGGGTCGGCGCCAGGAACTCTTAGGACCTAAGCTTGCCGAGTGCGCCTGCAAAGCCGCCGATCGACGCTGCGGGAATGAGCAGCTCGACGCATTTTTCCGGCTGTCCCGCCGCATTCAGCTTATAGCAAACGATTCTATGGACGTTGTTGTGACTGGAGATGGACGAGATGCCGTCCACGAACGCAATTGTCACCGAGTCAGGCATATTCATAACCCCCGAAATTCATCCAGATCCCCTTGAGCGATTGGAAGTGCGCGTCGCGCTCCATACCGCAAGAACCATTATTCCTGAAGCCGCCCGGACGGTCTAGGCCCATCGCGACAAGCACGGCCTGTCGCGACGGACGCCCGGCCGATTGCGAATTTGCCGGAATACAGTGCAAGAAATCTTCGAAACGAATAATTGTTAGGCATCTGAGCGGCAACAGCAAAGTGAATGCGCTCAAGCGGCACCAGTCGATCAGTCGATTTGTGGAACAACTATCGGTTGTCGGCGGGGCCGCCGAAAGTCACTCGATATGTCGATGCCCGCGGCTGACGGATCGTTGCGCTCCAAACGCCGTCCCGCAATGGCCGGACCGCCGGCATCCAAAATGAAGTGCCGGATTTCATTCGGCCTCCAACATAAGTTATGCAATCGACCTAGGGGATCGAGGGCAGTTCTATCAGGTCGTCGTTCGTCGCGACCGGACCGTTGCCTCCTTCGACAAAGGCGATGCCGTCGACTTCCGCGGCCCCCGAGGCAGCTCCGGCGACGGGCATTGGCGGTGTCATGGTCGAGGGTGCGGCCCAGTGGTTTTTCACCGGATCGTAAACCTGCACGAGCGACTGCGCCGTGCCGGTGGCGTCGAGCCCGCCGAACACCCAAAGTTTTCCGTTGAGCGCCACGCTGGCCGCTGCCTGTACGGGCACGGGCATGGCCATGCGCTGGGTCCATTTGTTGGTTGCGGGATTGTAGACTTCCGCGGCGCCGGTCACGGTTCCCGTTCCGTCAAGGCCGCCGGCCACGTAGAACAAGCCATTGATTGCCGCACCCACACCGGCCGCATGCGCGCTCTTTGACGCAGCCAGGACGGTCCATGAATTGGTCGTGGGATTGTAGACGTCGAGTTCGCTCGCGTATCCCGTAAGTCCATTGCATCCGGTCGTGACATAAAGCTCGGAATTGATCACTCCGCTCACGCCGCATGCACTGAGATGCGACAGGCCCGCCTCTGTGGCCCAACTGTTGGTAGCTGGATTGTAGACATAGAGCGTGTTGGTCGGCAGCGGGCCGTTCCATCCGCCGGCGACATAGAGTTCGCCGTTGATCGTGCCCGTGCCATCGCCCTGATAGAGCGTTTCCGGCAGCGAGGCCATCGTCGTCCACAGATTCGTGGCGGGGTTATAAGCCTGCAATGCTGCCGTCTTCGCGCTCGGTCCACTGCCTCCGGCGACATAAACGATGCCGTTCACGTCTCCGACCGCCGGCGAGCCTACGGCCGCGGGCAAATTCGCCAGCGCATGCCAGCCCGTCGACGCCTGTGCCGGATTTGCCAAGCTCAAGCCGACCACGCCCCATAACGCCACTGCGGTCGCCGTATTCCGAAATCCGATCATGTTTCCCCCACGATGAATGTCCCGCGAAATTTCGATCCGACGAGTTTTGTCTGTGCTCGTCCAGGAGGGCGAGCGGCACGAACTAACGCAGGATACGGATGTTTGCCGTCTCAAACGCATATCAGGTTTGGGCATCACTTGCGAATCGCGAAGCGAGTCCTCGCGAGGCATCGCATTAATGTCAAAATTCGGCGGAAACCGGCGTTCGAGCGAAGATGCGGTCGTAGTTTTCCCGGGTGGCTACCCGTGGATTGCTCTTCGCGCGAGTTGCTGCAGACTGTGCGATCCAAGTCCCGCTTGTGTGAGATTCCTGGAATGCCGATGTCGGAATATGTGCGACGATTGCGGGCCGCGATGGGGCCGCAACGCTTGCTGCTGCCCTCCGTTTCCACACTGGTCTATGACGGCGAGGGCCGTCTGCTGCTGGTTCGCCAGCGCGACGGGAACGCGTGGTCCACGCCGGGCGGCGCGATCGAGTTCGACGAAACGCCCGCCGACGCCGCTGTGCGGGAAACCTGGGAGGAAACCGGTCTCCTGGTATCGCCGACGCGTATTTTCGGCGTCTATGGCGGTCCCAATTTCGTCGTCCATTACGAGAACGGCGATGAAGCGCAATATGTCATGGTTGCGATGGAATGCGCGATCCTGAGCGGCGCACTCCATGGCGATGGTGACGAGACGATCGATGTCCGCTTCTGGGGCGCGGGCGAAAATCCCAAATTGGCGCCCTGGCTCAAATCCATGTTTCCCGTGTTCCTGGCGCGTGCGGCGGGCCCGTTCCTCGAGCCCCCGACATGGTCTCCGCCCGCCTGAAAGCTCGGCTTTTCGAACCGGTTTTGACGCCGTCGATGCGGACCCCAAATGGCTTCCGAGCGTTATCATTTGGAGCCGTTGAAGGAATGTGGAGGGAGCGGAACGCGTTCGCGTGGCTGCTTGTGCGTTTGCGAGTGAATGTTTGCATTTGGCCGCTTGCCAAAAATCGCCGACGCACTCGCTTCTTGCCCGTCTTCACGGGCGCCGGCGCGGAACCAGGCCCGCAGCAACGACCCGAAAGCAGGAGGCACCATGACCGAGGACAAGACCCAACCGAATTCGAACGACCGGCATGACCCGGCAAAGCCCGAACAGGCAGCCCCGCAGCCACAGCAAACTCAAACCAGCGGGACCGTCCCGGCGAGCCAGCCCGCCCCTCGCGCGCGAAAGCCGCTGTTCCGCAGCTGACCCGATATAAGCAGCGATCCGCGCAATCCGGCTCCACGCCGGATTTCGCGACAAACCGCGACAATCAATAGTCCGCCGAAGCGGGGCCGGAAAACCTCTGGCGCGTTAACTCCCCGAGAGCCGCAAATGTGCGGACTCCACACGTTCCAATCCAGCGTGCGCTTATCGAACCGCTGCCACTGCCCGCGCGAGCGACATGTGGGACAGCCAGGAAGGAATACTCATGCGTAAAGCTCTGAATGGCGCAATCGTCGCTCTTGGAATCGCCGCCGCAGCGTTGGCGATCTCGGGTCCGGCGAGCGCTCAAGTTGGAGTCGGCGTCAATGTCGGCGGAGTCGGCATCGGTGTCGGTGTCGGCCCCTCGGACGTCGCGTTCGGCTATCAGGACGGTTACTGGGACACCGGTCATCGTTGGCACAATTGGCGCAACGACCAGGAAATGCGCGACTACAGAAGCGCGCCGAACAACAAGTACAACGACTGGAAGCACGACCGCGATCGCGACCACGGCTGGCATAGCTGAGGATCGCAATTCATGGCTTACCGAACCCGGCGCCCCCCGCGCCGGGTTCGTTCGTTTTTTGGCATTTGCGCAAACCGTCAAGATTGCGAATCGAACATACTAAATCTGCGACCGGAGACGGTATCGTTTCATACCCGCGAATATCGCGGCCAATACGCAGCCGGTGACGATGCCGGTCGTCAAATCCCTGACGAGCGTCAGCCCGAACGTCGTCAGCAGCACCGCCGCGTTGCGCCAGTCCCGCAGCAGCAAGCGAAATTCGTCTCTTTCCACCATATTCCACGAGACGACGATCAGAACGCCGGCCAATGCCGAAAGCGGCACGAACCCCGCCAGAGGCGCTGCCACCAACATGAACAACAGCAGGAAGCCGGAGTGCATGATGCCGGACAACGGACTGGTCGCGCCTGCACGGATGTTGGTGGCCGTACGTGCGATCGTCCCCGTGACGCTGATTCCGCCGAACAGAGCGGAGACGATGTTCGCGATGCCTTGTGCGACCAGCTCCATATTCGAACGATGCTTGCGGCCGGTCATGCCATCGGCGACTTTGGCCGACAACAGGCTTTCGATGCCGCCAAGGAGCGTAAACGAGAAGGCCGCGGGCAATAGCGGCAACAGATGGCCGAACGTGAAGTTGGGCAATTTCGGCATCGGAAAGCCATGCGGCAGCGCGCCGAATCTGGTGGCGATGGTTTCGATGGGCAGGTGCAGCAGCATGCTTGCCGCCGACGCCGCAACTACCGCCATCAGCATTCCGGGCCATGACGGCCGCGCGTGTTTCAGAGCAAATATAGACCCCGCCGTCGCAAGGCCCAGAACAAGCGCGGCAGCGTTGAAGCTGGGAACTGCACGTGCAAGCGCCGCCAGTTTTGGCAGCAACGGTCCCGGCTCGGCTGCTCCCAGCGAAAGGCCGCCCAGATCCTTCAATTGACTCGCCAGGATGACGACGGCGATGCCGCACGTGAAGCCAACCGTGACAGCCTGCGGAATATGGCGCACCAGCGAACCCAACCTGAGCACGCCCAACAACGTGAGCATCAATCCCGAAAGCATGACAGTCAGCAACAAATCTTCGATGCCGAACCGGGCGACCGTGGCGGCCACGAGGAGAATGAATGCGCCTGCCGGGCCGCCGATTTGATAGCGGCTTCCACCCAACGTGGACACGATGATGCCGCCGACGATTGCAGCGTAGATCCCTCGAGCAGGGGCCACACCCGATGCAACGGCAATCGCCATCGAGAGCGGCAGCGCCACGATCGCGACCGTCAGCGCGGCGAGCGCATCCTTACGGAAACGGCCGAAGCCGTATCCTTCCGATAAAGTGGTCGCGAGTTTTGGGCGATAGAGATGGGCTGTGGTCGAACCGTCGGGCATCGCATACTCGATACAGATTGTCTGGGGTGCGTATTGGCAATCTAGCGCATTGCAAACGACTATTCTTCATGAACAAGCGCACATGGGGCTACTACGTATGCGAGCAGGGCAATCCCTGCGACAGAGCGGTCGCCCCCCAGAGGCTGGCATATGCAACCGAATGTCGCGCACGCCGCCATCGACAGGTTCGCCTGCGGGTCCCAGAATCGAGGCCGAACGTCAGCGACGTTGGCGCAAATGCTCCGGACGACCGACCGACGATGAAACTGGAAATCATTTCCCGACTCGCCGGCGGCCGGGCGACGCCGCTGCTTTTCGTTCATGGCGCGTGGCATGGCGCGTGGTGCTGGGATGTCCATTTCCTCGAATTCTTTACGCGCAACGGATACGACGCACACGCTCTCAGCCTTCGCGGACATGGTGAAAGCGAGGGCCGCGAAAAGCTGCGCTGGACGCGGATCAAAGACTACGTGGACGATGTCGCGAGTGTGGCGCAACGATTTCGAACTCCGCCTGTCGTGATCGGACATTCGATGGGCGGCTTCGTCGTCCAGAAATATCTTGAAGATCATCCCGCGCCGGCCGGCGTCCTGCTGGCATCGGTGCCGGCGCAGGGTGTCTTGCGTACGGCACTCAGGCTGGGCGCGCGTCACCCCCTCATATTCGCGAAATCCAATTTGACGTTCTCCCTGTATCCGCTGGTGGCAACGCCGGAACTGGCGCGCGAAGCGTTTTTCTCCCCCGAGCTGGATGACGCAAGCCTGCGCTCCTATTGGAGTAAATTGCAGGACGAATCGTTTCGCGGATTTCTGGATATGCTGGCCCTCGATCTTCCCAGGCCTGCTCGGGTCAGGACGCCGCTCCTGGTTTTGGGAGGGGCCAAGGATTCGATCTTCTATCCCTGGCAGATCGACGCGACGGCCCGCGCCTACAATACGCATGCCGAACATCTTCCCGGCCTGGCGCACGACATGATGCTGGAGCCGCGATGGCGCGACGCGGCAGACCGCATCCTCGGATGGCTGGGCCCGACTTTGAACGCCGGTCGCTCGGTGAAATAGAGCAAATGCAGCCACGTCTATCGCCGCTTGCGTTTCTCGATTAAAATATCCGGGCCAATCGGGAAGCTGCAAATGACACGACATCGCCAATGCCTTCTGTCAATCGGCATTTTCGCCGGAATCCTGATGACGTTCGGTCAAGCGCAAAGCGCGCCTTCGCCGTCCGAGCTCAGTGCGGTTTGGGCCGGCGACTGGTCCGCGAAGAATCTCGATGCCGTCATGCAGCTTTACGCGCCGAAACCGGTATTCCTGCCGACAGTGGGGCAGAGTTGGGACGGCCTGCCTGCCATTCGAAAGAACTGTGCGAACCTGCTCGCGAAATTCAATCCGCATATCGTGCTGCACAGCATCTGGAGCGAGAAGTCCGAAACCCTCGCCTATGACAGCGGCTCTTATGATGAAACACTCGTTTTGACTGCGCGTGGCAAACCGATCCACTCGAAGGGCAATTACCTCTTCGTTTTCGAGCGTCGGGCAAGCGGCCCCTGGAAAATCCTCGAGCAGACCTTCACGGAACTTGAACCCTTATCGCTTTGAAGGCAGGCTTGCATCGACATTCACCCCGGGGACGGTGACAGTGCTGAAAGAGCACCGGTTCGATTTCGAAGGCAAAGACGGCGCGACCATCGCGGCCTATCGCTGGAGCAAGTTGGACCGACCCAAGGCGATCCTGCAGATCGCCCATGGCATGGGCGAACATGCGCGGCGCTATCCGCCTGCGCTCGACCGGATCCTGTCGGAAGGATTCGTTCTCTATGCCGACGATCATCGGGGGCACGGCCAGACCGCACAATCGCCGGAGTCCTTCGGCGACTTCGGCCCCGGAGGATTTGCCGACGTTGTCGAAGATCTGGCGGTCCTCACGCGCATCGCCCGGGACGAACATCCAGGTCTGCCGGTCTTTTTCCTGGGTCACAGCCTCGGCTCCATGCTGGGGCAGGCCTATCTGCTGGACCATTCGGCGCTCGTCGATGGCGCAGCGCTGTGCGGCACCGCCGCGGTCGACCATTTGGTGAAACTTGTCGAAGACCCTGCAGGGCTCGCACTCCTGAACGCGCCATTCGAGCCCGCGCGCACGCCGTTCGAATGGTTGAGCCGCGATCCGGCACAGGTCGACGCCTATATCGCCGATCCTCTCTGCGGGTTTGCGCTCACGCCCGATTCCATGATGTCGGTGTTCGCGCAGGCCTCGCGTCTTGCAGATCCCGCGGAACTGCGCCGCATCCGGGCTGGTTTTCCCCTTTACGTTTTTGTCGGCGACCGGGACCCGGTAAATCAACAGACGGCCTGGGTGACCCCGTTGATCGAGCGCTACAAAGCGGCGGGCCTGGACGTCACCGTCGATATCTATCCCGATGCGCGGCACGAGCTTTTGAATGAAACAAATCGCGCTGTCGTGGAAGGCCGACTGCTGGCGTGGCTGGAAAAATCCTTTCGGCGGGCGCGCAGCACTTTGTGAGCAGTATTGTCCACGTTTTATGAGCTGTATTATCCACGTTTGGACATTGACCCTCTGCCGCCTCACAAACGTTGACATCGACGATTCGTTCCGGGCGGTCAGATTGCCGTAAGCATTCGGCACTCAAGTTGGACGCGATAGTTCTCGCAACAACATCATTTGATGCGGATCACGCACGTCCCGCGTCGATTTTGAAAATATAGTCCATAACGCCGCGAAACCTCCGGAACGCTCGCACCTCCACCGCCTTTAGAAGAGGCGAAGGGCGCGCGCATTACACCGGAGCTTCTCCATGGCCGATTATACAGTGACAGGAAACGTCGACATGTCGACGCTGGATCTTGCGACGATCAAGAACGGCACGATCGACACCAACAACTCAACCACGCTCGTCATCACAGCGACGGACGGCACGGTTTATACGTTAACAGGGAACTTTACCGGCGGAGCCGGGTCGACCCTTCCCACCGGCGGCGACATCACCGGCTGGTCCAGCTCGGCAACGGACGGCAGCACCGTCGACATCACGGGTCTGGACCTCAGCGTGAAGACCTTCGACCACGCCCTGAACACCGACAATGCCACAAACCTGCAGTTCGAAATGTTCGGCGGGAACGACAATTTCGACGCGGCGGCCGGCACGGGCGACGATGTTCTAACGGGATATGCCGGCAACGACATCTTCCGCTTTGGGGGATCATTTGGCGGCTCGGACGAAGTGAACGGCGGCGGCGGCTACAATACCGTCATGCTGAACGGCAATTATCACAGCGGCCTCACGCTTGCGGCCAACGCTCTTACCAACGTCCAGGATCTGAGGCTCATCGGCGACCACAGCTACGACATCACGGCAAGCGCCGGATCCATCGTAGGGGTGCACGGGCTGCTCGTCGACGCCAGCCAGGTGGGGCCCGGGCAAACGGTGGATTTCAACGGCTCCGCCGAAAGCGTGAACTTCGATTTCGATCTGACCAGCCTGACGAATTCGACCATTGTCGGCGGATCCGGAAACAACACCTTCAACGGCGGCGGTAAGAACGACACGCTGGTCGGCGGGGCCGGCAACGATCGCTTCTTCTTCGGCAGCCAGTTCGACGGCACCGATTCCATCGATGGCGGCGGCGGCCACAATACCGTGTTGCTCGACGGCGATTATTCCGCCGGCCTGAATTTCGGTGCGAACTCGCTCGTCAACATCCAGCACCTGGTCCTGGAGGGCGCCAACAGCTACAATTTGACGCTCAATTCCGCGAACGTGACGGCGGTCGATACGCTGACGATCGTCGGTCACGGATTGACCAGCGCGGACAGCCTGATCGTGAATGGAGCGGCGACCAGCGGGAACTTGATATTCCAGGGCGGTGCCAGCACGGACAACCTGACCGGCGGCTCGGGCGACAATACCTTCATCACCGGTTCCGGCGTGGAAACGCTGACTGGCCTCGGCGCGCATGACAGCTTTCAATTCTCGTCGGCCGCGAACTCCACGGGCCCGAACTTCGACACGATCGACGGCTTCAACGCCTTGAACGATCACTTCGTTCTCGGCACGCATGTCACCGGGCTCGACACCTGGGTGACGACGGGATCGCTCTCGGCCGCTACATTCAATGCCGATATGTCGGCCGATCTCGGGAGTTCGCAGTTGACCGCCAATCACGCGGTGCTGTTCACACCCGACGCGGGAACCTTTGCCGGCGACACGTTCCTGGTCGTCGATACGAACGGCCAGGCCGGTTATACGGCAGGTCAGGATGTCGTGATCGAACTCAACGGCCCGACCCACCTGGCGTCATTGAGCACGAGCAATTTTCTCGCTCACGAATTCGGCGGCTAAACGCGTCGGCGACTACTGAATCAGCGGCGTAACCGCTCGTCGGGTCCCCGGCGAGCGGTTGCGGCCCGTTCCCGCCGCGATGCCATCAATCGCGTTCGTCGCGCCGTCCTCGCGCAACAATGAGACATTGCCGCAGCGGACCGCCCGATCGCGTTTGGGCCCACGCGCTCTTGCCGCACGCCCACGTTCTATCGAAACTCTCCCCATGCTGATTCTGCTGTTTGTCGTGGCCGTGTGGGCGGGCGCGCAGAATGCGCTGGCCGGCGGCGGTTCGTTCGTCACCCTGCCCGCGCTCATTCTGAGCGGCCTCGACGCGAGGACCGCGAATATCGCATCGACGCTGGCGTTGTTTCCGGGCCAGGTGACGACGGGCTGGGTCGGACGTCGCGCCGTCAGCGGCGTGGGCCGACTTCCCTTTGCAGCGCTCGCGTTCATCAGCCTCGCCGGCGGCGCGGTGGGCGCGATCTTGCTGCTTTCGACGCCCTCGAGTTTCTTTGCGCGCCTGGTCCCGTGGCTGGTGCTGTTCGCCACGGGTCTCTTCGCCTATGGCAGCTTCGGATCGCGCCGCATGGAGCAATCGCGCCCGCTCGATCCGCGCGCCGCCGGCGCCATCCAATTCCTCATTGCGATCTATGGTGGCTATTTCGGCGGCGGCATCGGATTCCTGATGCTGGCGGCACTCACCGCCGCGGGGCTCGCAGTGCGGGTGGCGGGCGCGACGAAAAACGTGCTGGCCAGCGTGATGAACGCCGCGGCGGTGGCCGTCTTCATCTTTAACCCCCACATCCCCTGGCTGCGGGTTGCAATCTTATGCGCAGGCGCGATGGCGGGAGGCTATGGGGGAGCGCTGCTGCTGCAGCGTGTCGACGAAAAGCTGATCCGAGGCTTCGTCGTGGTGCTGGGACTGGCGCTGACGGTGGGGCTGTTCCTGTACCGCCCCAATTGAGGCGGCCGTCGCAGCCGGGAACACCGAGGAAATTCAGAACGTCCGGCACCGGCATGCCGCCGGATACCGCTG
>JBEKLK010000085.1:0-11396 GCA_050010235.1 Rhizomicrobium sp. | reverse complement strand
CCCTTTTTCAGGAGATTCCCTCGATGACACTCGCCCACGCTTCGCGGTCGTTGACCCGATCCGCGCTGACCCGCTTCGGCGCGGGCGTTGTGATGCTGGCGGCGGCCGCCCTGGCCGGTTGCGCGAACAGCAGTGTTTTCGACGACCTGAATGCGGCCCAGCCGGTCGGTTCGCCGTTTTCCCAGGCGTTGTTCAGCGATTATGCGGCGCTGGCGCGCTCCTTCGGGACCACTGAAGAGCCGTCGGGCCAATCCTTCGACGCAGCGGGCTCGATGTCGCTGACCGGCACGGACGCCACCACCGAGAGCCTCGCGATCATGTTCGCGCAAAAGGCGCTGACGGCGGCGAAGGGCGACGAACCGCTTCCCGAGGTCGCGCCCGACGGCGACGCGGATGCGGAAGCAATGCGGCTGCGGTTGCTGCGCGGGCTCGACCAGGGGCGCGAAAAAGCGCCGGAACTCGCGGCGCGCGCCCAGGCGGATTACGATTGCTGGATCCTGAACCAGAGGGTCGATGCGCAAAAGGCGGCTTCGCACCAATGTCGCCGGTCGCTGGATATAAGCCTCGCACAGCTCGAACACGCTTTGAATCCAACGCCGGTTGCGGCGCCAGCACCCGCGCCTGTCGCGGCGACATCGACCGCGACGACCGCCAACTATCAGGTCTATTTCGATTTCGACTCCTGGACCTTGACGGCTGAAGACCTGACCCAGATCACCGATGCGGTCGCGGCGGCCAAGGCGGGCGGCCAATCGCGCATCACCATCGTGGGCCACACCGATACGTCGGGGAGCGCGGAATACAATCAGAAACTGTCCGAGCGCCGCGCCGGCGTGGTGAAGGATGCGATGGTGCAGATGGGCGCGCGCCCCGAAGCGATCCAGGTTTCCGGCGTGGGCAAATCCGATCTCGCGGTGCAGACGGCCGACGGCGTGAAGGAAGCCAGGAATCGCAGGGCGGTAATCACCCTGATGCCGTGAGGCGCAGGGCATCCCCGCCGCGTTTTGGATATATGCCGGAATTGCGGTAAGAACCCGGCCATGGCCGCTGCCATAGAAATGTTTGCCGTGTTCGGCCCCGTGGTGCTCACCATCATGGGGCTCGCCATCGCGCTGACCACGCCGATGACCTCGCAGCGGGTTGTTTTCGCGTGGTTGATCGCATTCGTGGTGGTAGGCATTCCCGCCAGCGTCGCGGCGTTCTTCGAACAGCACGCGATCCGCGACGCGGCGACCGAATACAAACCCATCGCCCTTACGACGCGCCCCGAACGCGATGCGTTTGCGGATCGTCCTGAACACCGCATGCATACCGAACGTCCCACGGAACATCTGAGGGTGATCTATGGCGAACACCGCAATCGGATGAACCATGGGCAACCGACCACCACGCTCACATACGAAGTGAGTCAGACGGTGCATGCGCCGGTTTCGCCGCTGGCATTCGGGATTCTTCCCAAAACCAGCACCGTCATCCCGCCCAACAATTTCTCCTGCGTCGGCTTCACCAAGAATCCCGACGGCTCCTGGGAAGCCGGCGAAAACACCCAATCGTTCACGATCGGCAAATCCGCGAATGTCGTGATCCGCAACCAGGGTCCGATCGAAGCGGGTTGGCTGGCGGTCGGCGGCGTGGACCTCTATTATCTGATCAATACGAAATGCGGTGCGCAATCGGCGCACTGATCGCAACGGAAAGCCAATGCGCGAGCCGATCCCGGCGAGTCGGATTGGGGTGAGTGCGGCATTGAGTGACACGGTTTCGCGCGTCGTCGTCATCACCGGAGGTTCGTCGGGCATCGGCCGCTGCACGGCAGCCCTGTTTGCGCGCAATGGCTGGCGCGTCGGCCTGATCGCGCGCGGCGCGGAAGGTCTTGCGGCTTCGCGCGAAGACGTCGAAAGCGCCGGCGCGCTTGCGGCCACCGCGCAAGCCGACGTCACCGACAGCACGGCACTTGCCGAAGCCGCGGCTGCGATCGTTGCCGCACTCGGCCCCATCGATTTGTGGATCAATTGCGCGGGCAACGGCGTCTATGGCCGCTTCGCCGACGTGCCGGAGAACGAATTTCAACGCGTGACCGACGTGACCTATCACGGCACCGTCAACGGCACGCGCGTGGCTCTCGCCCACATGCGGCCGCGCGGGCAGGGCCGCATCGTCAATGTGTGTTCGGCCATCGCGTTTCACGGCCTGCCGCTGATGTCGTCCTATGCCGGAGCCAAGGCGGCGGTGCGCGCCTTCGGCCAGGCGGTGCAGGGCGAATTGAAACTCGAGCGCAGTCCCATCCGCATCACCACGGTGTTTCCGCCGGCGGCGAACACGCCTTATTTCAGTCACGCCACCAGCTACATGGGTTGGCCTGCGCGGCCGGCATGGCCCGTCTATCAGCCCGAAATCGTCGCGCAAGGCATTCTGCAGGCGGTCGCCGGCCGGCGCCGCGAGATGACGATCAGCGGCACGGCTGCCGCTTTTTCGCTCGCCACGCGCCTCGTGCCGGGTCTGATCGCGATGGGTATGGGAAAAATGGGAATCGAGCGCCAGGCGACGGGCGATCCCGATGCGCTGCGCCTGCTGGAGCCGACATTGTTTGCGCCGTCGCATCGCGTGTTCGGCGTGCATGGTCCGTTCGGGCGCGGCGCGCGCCGCTGGAGCCTGCATCTGTGGTTCGAACGCAAGCTCACCGGACTGGCGCGTGTCTTCAGCTTGGCGCGCCGGGTCCGTCCGCCAACCGTTGCGCCGCCGCCCACACTCGCGCCACCAGCGCCGGGTCCCGAGCTCGCGGGTTTGGCGGCACCGCACGTCGAGTCTTGAGATAGGCGCCGCTGACATTTGCGAATTCCGGCGCGAGCGCCGCTGCGAGCGGCGTGTCGGCGCCTTGCTCTTCGCTCAACGCAAACGGCGCGAGGCAACGCCAGACGAGGCCGATCGCGCCGCCGGTCCGCACCAATCCACTGGCCACCAGGCCGGGATGAACCACATTCGCCACCGTGCCGGAGCCTTCGAGCTTTTTGGCGAAGGCGAAGGTCATCATCATCGCGGCGAGTTTGGATTGGCCATAGGCCTCAACCATCGTCCAGCGCGTTCCCAGCACGAGACGGTCGGGATCGATGCGCGCGCGATCGGATGTGGACGAGCCCACCGTGACGATGCGCGACGGCGCGCCGGCGCGCAAAGCGGGCAGCAACGCGCGGGTCAGGACGAACGGCGACAGCAGATTGGTCGCCAGCACGCGCTCGTGGCCTTCTGCGGTGAGGATTCGCGTCGCGTCGAAGATGCCGGCATTGTTGACCAGCACTGCGATCCCGGGATGGCGCGCGGCGATGGCGTCGCCTGCGTCGCGCGTCGCGGACAACAGCGAAAGATCGGCAACCACAAGCTCCGTGCTCGCCCGCGGCGCGCGCTCCGCGATCCAGGTTTGCGCTGCTTCGCAGCGCGCGTGGTCGCGCCCGATCAGGATCACATGATGGCCCGCGCGCGCGAGCCCCAATGCGATCCAGCGGCCGATGCCGCCGCTGGCGCCGGTGACGACAGAAATGGGCCGATCAGCGTCGATGGCGGATGACTCCTGCGTCCGAGGTTGCGCCGCTGTTGTAGGCTCCGTTGGTATTATTGCATAACACGCCACGTCGATCGCTACCGGGACCGTCCTCAGTGATGAATCCGTTGCAATTGTTCGGACTTGGGGCGGTTTCGCTCATGCTCGTCTGCTATGCGCTCGAAGCGCGCAGCTCGTGGTTCGTGCTGGGATTTTCCGGCGCCTGCGTATTGGGATCGCTTTACGGCTTCCTGCAAGGCGCATGGCCCTTCGGCCTCGTGGAAGCCGTGTGGGCCGTCATCGCGTTCCTGCGATGGCGCGAGCGCGTGAAAATCCCGCCTGCTTCCGATTCTGCGACCAGGCGATGAACCGCGCGCCTTTGCCTCGCAGCGATCGGCGTTGCTGGACCGCGACGGCGAAAGATGATCGTATTTCACCGCAATCGCCAACACGTCGCGCATGACAGCCATCAGCACGGATTCCGCCCTGGCCGATGCAGCCGCCGCTTCGCCGGGAGACGCGATGGCGCCCGGCGTGACGGATTTGCGCTTGCTGCCGCTCGGCTTCGGATTGAAGACGGCTTACGGTTTCGGCTCGGTTGTCGAAGCGTTCGCGAACACCTCGCTGACCTATTTCCTGTTCTTCTATGTCACGGCGGTTTGCGGCCTGTCCGGAACCCTGGCCGGGCTCTCCGCCTTCGTAGCACTTGCCGTGGACTCGATTGCCGATCCCGCAATCGGGCTTTGGTCCGACAACACCGCATCGCGCTTCGGCCGGCGGCATCCTTTCATGCTGGCGAGCATCGTGCCGCTCGCGGTGACATTCGGGCTTCTGTTCTCGATCCCGCTGCGGCTGACGGGTTGGTCGATTTTTGCGTATGTCACCGCCGTTTCGCTGGCGCTGCGCTTTTCGATGTCGCTGTTCCTGCTGCCCTTTATCGCGCTCGGCGCCGAATTGTCCGACGATTACACCGAGCGGTCCACGATCGTGGCCTTCCGCCTGATATTCGGGACCATCGCGACATTCGCCTGTTTCGGCCTGGTGCTGCTGGTGTATATGCCCGGCCCGAACGGACAATTGGATCGCGCGGCCTATACGCCGTTCGGATGGACGGGCGCGCTTCTCATCCTCGTGGCCGGACTTGTCGCCACGCTGGGAACGCGCGGCGCTATCGCGAGGCTCCATGGCGTCGTGCCGATGACGGGTTCCGTCGTCCGGCGTTTCATCCGCGAGCTTGGCGAGATCTTCCGCAATCCGTCGTTCGTAGCACTTTTCCTGGCCGTGCTGATTTTCTTCGTGGCGCAGGGTGCGGCTGCGGCGCTGACCGTCCATGCCAACAAATATTTCTGGGCGTTGTCGCCGTCCTCCGTGCTGGGTGTCTTTCTCGGTCTGGCGGCGGGCCCCATCGTGGGTTTGCCTCTCACCCTGATCGTCTCGCGCCATGTGGAAAAGCGCACCATCTCGATTGCCGGACTGATCGTTTTCTGCATCAGTCAGTTCGGCATGCCCGTCGCGAAGATCGCGGGAATTCTGCCGCAGGGCGGGGGCGCCCTGTTCGCCATTCTCGCGATCAATTTTTTCGTGCTGGGCGCCACGCTGGCGGCCGTGACGGTGGCGTTCCAGTCGATGCTCGCGGACGCGGCCGACGAGCACGAACTTCTTTTCGGCGTGCGGCGGGAAGGCTTGTTCTATGCGGGCCTCACGCTTTCGGCCAA
The DNA here is from genome assembly GCA_050010235.1 of Rhizomicrobium sp. Lineage (GTDB taxonomy): Bacteria > Pseudomonadota > Alphaproteobacteria > Micropepsales > Micropepsaceae > Rhizomicrobium. Next base: position 6,146 of record JBEKLK010000085.1, on the reverse strand, counting down.
GGCTGCTGGCGGGCTGGGCGCATTCATTGCCGGCATCGCACTCGATGCGATCTATTTTCCCAGCAACATCGCAGCCCAGGGCGCCCATCTTCATTTGACGGCCGGCACCATCCGCAATCTGGGGCTTGTCTATGGACCGCTGCCCGCGCTGATGACGCTGGTGGGCCTGATCTTCATGTTCCGCTACCACCTGACGCGCGCCAAGCACGCCAATATTCTGGTCGAATTGAACGCGCGGCGCAGCGCCTGAGAGACTCGCTGTGCGCGGGAAACGATCGACCGCGCCCGGCTTGCCGCGCAGGCCAATTGCGAAACGCGTCTCATCGGTGCTAGGGGAAACGGCGCGAGCTGTGCCGCGCGTGACATGTCCGATCGTCCCGGCGCGGAAATTTCCTATGCGACGCCTCTCGCAAATTTCGCAATGGCTGTTCGGGGCCCCCGGACGCCATTCCCCGCGTCCTGCGCACTGGCCGCGCGGCGCGGGAGCCCCGATCGATCCGGCGCGGGTGTTTTCGCCGGACCCCGCGCTGATCGAATCCTACACGAAGATCGATGGCGACGATGTCGCGAACGTCCGGCGCGAGCGCGACAATCTCGTATTCTACAAGGACATTCCCTATTCGCCCTATCTGGGCGAATGGCAGTTTCATCCCAACCGGATCGGCGGCTATCTGGCGGCGACGAAGATTTCGCCGGCCCTGATCAGGACCGCGACACGGCTGCTGGACTGTTGCGTCGAACTGCCGAATGGCGGGCTCGCGCTCTATTATCCGAAGACCATTCGCACGGCGCGCCTGCAGGTCAACGATCCGATTTACAGCGCCATGGCCCAGGCGCAGCTTCTCGCGGGCTATACGAAGCTGGCGCGCGACGCCCCGGAATCGGCAGAACCCGGCATCGATTGGCGCGATGTCGCTGCGCGGCTTGCCACGGCCATGACATTTCCGTTCGAGAAAGGGGGAGTCTGCGTCGACGGCAGCGTGCTGCTGGAGACGCCGAATTTCCGCGCCTGTCCCGAGACCATTCTGAACGGCTGGATGGACGCGCTGATTCACCTCTACGATTATCTTTGCCTCTTCCCGAACCGGGAGATGGAAGAGTTTTATCGGCGCAATCTCGAAGCGCTGTGCGAGATGCTTCCCGTATTCGACGACGCGGACGCGCGTCTCAGCCGCTATTCCAATCTGTGCCCTTACGAATTCCGCATCCACTTCAACGCATCGCTGCGCGGCCTCGCCCCCCATGTGATGGTCGAATATGTTCCCCGCGATGCGCGCCATGGCGGCTATTGCATCGAAGATCTGTGGTTCGCGGAGGAAACGCCGCGCAATTGCATCTATGAGAACAAGATCGCGAAGACCCGCTCCTCATATATGGATGTGTCGCTGTCCGCGAGCAGCCTCTACGACACGAAGATCCATGTGGCGGCGGATTGCCGGCGCATCGCGTTCGATCCGGGTTCGTTCGACGATTCCTCCACCGTGCCCCGCCGAACGCTGCAGCGCCGGACTCTGCTTCCGGATTCGCCTTACGACGGCAATCGGACGGTTTTCCGGATCGCGCCCGCGCGAGACGGATTGCTGGCGGGCTGCCCCACGAACTTCATGAAGGACGGACGCAATTTCTATCACGTGTATCATGTCGTGGCGCTGTACGAGCTGGCGCTCGGCGCGCGTGTGCCGGAGCAGAAGAAGATATTGATCGACATGGCAGCCCGCTGGCACGACTACATTGTCCGTCCCGCCCGCCATCGCGCCGAGTCGGGCTTCTCCGATCCCGACAGCTTCGTCAAGAAAATCACCCGCTTCCGCGCCAACCGGCACGCTTACAATTTCGAGGAGCTTCGTCGGGCGGCGACGGGGTGACGGCGCGACTCCGATTCAGTGAACAGCCTTACTTGCGTTAGTTGGCCCTCCGGGGCTTCCGCGCAGGCGGGCCATCTGCCCCGCTGGGGTTGCAGGCATCCCTCAGCTATCTTCCGGGTTGTAGGTCTGTTACGGTCGCGGGTTCCCAAAGATCGGGATTGCGGAACCGATAAACGAGTGCCGGAATTCATCCCGGCTGCTCCTGTCTGGCTCGATAACCGGGGGATTCCATGACAATTCATGCCGCTTTGCACAGGACACTCAAATCCTCCGCGTCGTTCGACTGGTCGCGAGCAGCCGCATCCAGAATGGGCGCAGGATTGGCGGTAGCGCTCTGCGCCGCTCCCGCCCTCGCCAATCCCTTGAACGGTGCCGTCACGACGGGTTCGGCTTCGATCGCGACATCCTCGAACAAAACGCAGATCGACCAGAAAAGCGAAGACGTCGTCATCGACTGGTCGAGCTTCAATGTCGGCGCCGGTCAGACTACCCAGTTCGTCCAGCCCAATGCGCAAGCCATCGCGGTCAACCGGATCGGCGGCAATGCGCCGTCGCAGATTCTGGGAACGTTGGATGCGAACGGACGAATCGTGCTGATCAACGGCAACGGCATGCTGTTCGGCAATGGCTCGCAAGTGAATGTGGGCTCGCTGGTCGCCACGTCGACGGGCGGATCGGATTCCGACGTTCTCGCCGGAAAATTCACGCAGGCCGGCAACCGGAATGCGGCTGTCGTCAATCGGGGCCGGATTACGGCAAGCCAGAGCGGGCTTGTCGCCCTTGTGGCGCCGAGCGTGACGAATGCAGGCATGGTCAATGCGAAGTTGGGAACCGTGGCACTGGGAGCCGCGAACAAATTCACCATCGACTTCACGGGCGACGGATTGGTCTCGTTCGCGGCGCAAGGCGACGTGAACAGCCGCGCGAGCGCGACCAACACCGGTTCGCTCGTCGGCGCCAATGTTTCGATGACGGCGCACGCCGCAAACGGCCTGGCGACAGGCGTCGTCGACATGAGCGGCGTCATCGAGGCGCAAGGGGTGCAGAATGTCGGCGGCACCATCTATCTCGACGCGGGCAACGGCACGCTCACGACCACCGGCACTTTGAATGCAGCCGGCGTTGCGGGCGGCGGACACATCGAAACATCCGGCCGTGTCGCGAACATTTCCGGTCACATCACGGCCGGTCAGGGCGGCCAGTGGAAGGTCGACCCCGAGGACCTCACGATCAATTCCAAGACAGCCGCGACGATCGACGGCGCGCTCAACAGCGGCACCAGCGTTCTGGAACAGACGACATCGGGCGCCGCATCCGGCGCCGGCAAACAGACATCCGGCGCGGGCGACATCATTGTGGCAAGCGCACTGTCGTGGAACACGACTGCGACGCTCACGCTCGATTCCTATCATTCGATCGATATCGACGCGCCGATCACGATCTCCGGCGCCGGCGGGTTCGTCCTGCAATATAACGGCGCGGCAACCGACGGCATTTTGTCTTTCGGTCTTGGATCTAAGGGCTTCGCAGGAAACGTTTCCTACGGCCCGACCGACAATGGCGGCACGCTCTCGATCAATGGCACGCCCTACACGCTCATCTATTCCGTGAGCGACTTACAAAATATCAACGCGAATCTCCGCGGCAACTATGCTCTTGCGGGATCTATCAATGCGAGCGGGGCCACAAATTGGACACCGATTGGCACGGACGGCCCCGGAGACATCGCCAATTCCGGCAACGGCTTTAGCGGGACGTTCGAAGGTCTCGGCAACGGCATATCGAATCTTTCGGTCAATACCGGCGCCGACAACTATGCAGGCCTCTTCGGGTATTCGAGCGGAATCATTCGTGATGTGGGCGTGGTCGCCGGTTCCGTCAACGGCTATGCGTATGTCGGGGTATTGGCCGGAAATTCAGCCGGCGCGATCGACAGCGCTTATGCGACGGGCACAGTGACCGGCCACTTCTATGTGGGTGGATTGGCAGGTTCCAACGAAGGGCAAATCGGCAGCTCATTCGCCGGCGCATCTGTCACCGGCGGAACCGACGTCGGTGGTTTGGTAGGGGACAACCTCGATACCGGTGGAGAAAATCAGACTATCACGAATTCCTACGCGACCGGCACAGTCAGCGGAACAACGGACGTTGGCGGACTGGTAGGCTCAAACTACGCGACCTCCAGCGGCAGCGTCATGATCGCCGGCTCCTATGCGACCGGTGCGGTCACTGGCGTCAGCCTCCCTGGCGACGGGGCCGAGGACATCGGCGGGCTGGTGGGGGGAAATTATCACACCGGTGCCGGCAACGCCGTCATCAGTGACTCCTATGCGACAGGTTCGGTTGAAGCCGACGGTATAACCGCGGGTCTCGCCGGCCTCGTCGGAGAAAGTCTCGGCACGATTACCGGCTCGTATTCAACCGGCGAGGTCATCGGCGCCGGATTGTACGATTACGCAGCCGGTGGCCTCGTCGCCGTAAACGACTATGGCGGGGTGATCACGGATTGCTACTCGACGAGTAACGTGATCAACGGCGGTTCTTACGTCGGGGGTCTGGTCGGAGCCAGTGACGGCCCGATCAGCAACAGCTACTCCGTAGGAATGGTTAGCGGCTATAGCATCGTCGGCGGATTTGTCGGCTTGAACAATAGCGCCGGCGTCCTTTCGGACTCGTACTGGGACACTAAGACGAGCGGCACAAATGTCGGTGTCGCTGTCGACGACAACGACGAAGCCGGCAATGTCAAACCCGAAACGACGGCGACGCTGCAAGCGTCGCTTTTACCCGGCCTGTCGGGCCCAACCTGGGCCATAGCCCCGGGAAGTTTCCCCTATCTGCAGTGGCAAATTCCATCGGGCACGCCGACGGTCATCGAAGGTTATACTTTCGGTTCCAACGGCGCTGTTGCGACCTCCGTCGATGTCGGAGTCGTGGTCGATGGCTTGATCGTCGATCCCAGCGTTACGATGTCGTCCGCCGCGAATGGCTACTATTATCTTCTATTGGCACCTGGAACGATCTCGACATCCGGAAGCGACGTGGTCGCCTATGCCGGCGCCATCGCGGGCAACACATTCGTTCAGGGTCTCGCGGGAACGGCCAATACTCTCGACATCTATGCGAACACACTGGAAATGATCAGTGGGGCCGGCAACAGCGGCGCATTGACCAAGGCGTTGAGTCAAGCGGTCGGATCGAATGACGGTTCGCAATTCCTCTACACGGCCGCCGCCGGTTTCGCTCCAGGCTATGACGACGTTCTCGATGAGAGCGCGCCGGTCTTTGAGATCAATTCGAGCCTCGACTTCGGCTCGGGAACGCTCGATCTGGAGAGCTCCGGCCGAATAGTCGAGAACGCGTCTCAGGGCTCGGTCGTCGCTGACAGGCTTGAGGGCGCTTCGAACGGCGGTGCTTCCTTCGGCGGGCAAAACCGGATCGACACCCTCGGCGCTTTCACCAATACGGGCGGCGGCGGTTTCTCTTTAAGAGACGTGATTGCGTTGGATGTCGTCGGGGCCGTCGATTCCGGCATAGGTGGGCTGGCTTTGACCACGACGAACGGAGCTTCAATAACCATTGGCTCCGAACTGACGTCCGGAAGCTCGGTCGATCTCAATTCTGCGGGCCAAATCACCGAAAGCATCGGCGGAATCGCTGCTGCCGGGCTTGCGGTGAGCGCGAATGGCGCAGCCACATTGAATGGAACGAATCTGATCGGCACGCTGTCGGGCCTGAGCGATTCGGGCGGTGCGTTTTCGCTGATCGACGGCGAATCCCTTACCACAAAAGGTACGATCGATGCCGGTGACAACTCACTGACACTTCAGACCACATCCGGAAACATCGATATCGCAAGCATGATCGAAGCGAATACCCTCACGCTCGAATCAGCCGGCAAGGCGCACGAACGATCGGATGGTGCGATCGATGTCGGCCTGCTCAACGTCACGGCGCAGACCGGTATCGATCTCGATTCCGCCGACAATGACATCGCGACAATCGGGACCGACACCACGGCATCGGGTCCGAACAAGATAAACAAGAGCTGAGGGATTCACGACGTCATCCCCTATTGGATTGTTTTCTGAATACGGATTCATTTGGCGCGGATTCGAAATCGTTTTTCGCAGCCCCCCTTCCGCCTCGCTACGCTCGGCACCTTCCTCCGCAAGGGGGGAAGGTTAGGGAGAAAGGCGAAGCGTTTTCTTTTTCTTAGCCTTCCCCCCAAGGGGGAAGGTGGACGCCTCGCGACTATCGCGAGGCGGACGGAAGGGGGGC
>JBEKLK010000084.1:0-11448 GCA_050010235.1 Rhizomicrobium sp. | reverse complement strand
CGGCAAGCTCGATCCTCTGCTGAACGGATAAGTCATGAACGCGTTCAAGGTCGCCTGCGTGCAGATGCGTTCGTCCGACGATGTCCAGGACAATATCGCGTGTGCGTCGGATCTGATCCGCGAAGCGAGGAACAAAGGCGCGGAGTTCGTCCTCACGCCTGAGAACACGACCCTCATGGCGCCGGACGGCGGCGCCAAACTGGATCGCAGTTTTTCCGAAGATCGCGATCCGGCATTGCCCGCATTCCGCACGCTGGCCGAGGAACTCGGCATCTGGCTGCTGATCGGCTCGCTCGCGATCAAGGTCAGCGGCGACAAGACGGCCAACCGTTCATTCCTGATCAATCCCCGAGGCGCGATCGCGGCGCGCTACGACAAGATCCATCTGTTCGACGTCGATCTGCCGTCCGGCGAGAAATATCGCGAGTCCAACACGGTGGCGGGCGGCCATCAGGCGACGCTCGCGCAAACGCCATGGGGCAAGATCGGGATGACGATCTGTTACGACGTGCGCTTCCCGCAGCTTTATCGCGCGCTGGCGAAACAGGGCGCGTTCGCGCTGACCGTTCCCTCCGCATTCACGGAAACGACGGGAAAGGCGCATTGGCACACGCTGCTGCGGGCGCGCGCGATCGAGAACGGCGCCTATGTGCTGGCGCCGGCGCAGGGCGGCGTCCATGCCAATGGAAGGCACACTTACGGCCACAGCCTGATCGTCGATCCCTGGGGCGAGGTGATCGCGGAAGGCGGAACGGAGCGCGGCGTGTTCCTGGCCAACATCGACCCGGCCGAAGCCGCCACCGCGCGGGCGCGCGTGCCGAGCCTGCAGCACGACCGGCCGTTCGAAGGGCCGTGAAGGCTGCAGGTTCTTTCAAGCTTATTCAGTTCGACAAATCCGCGCTGGTTGCCGGTCTGAAGCCCCGCGCCGTATAGACCGCGATGCACCGGTCTCTTTCATTCGCTTCCTTTGTGGAAACGGGCCAGCCATGGATGGCCTGACCGCAATTCACCTGTTGGTGCGTCTGAGGATTGTAGAGAATGTCCTCCGAGCCACCCCCGAACAGGGAGCAACTTGCCAAACCCAGCGCCGCGCCGGCGATCGCAAGGATTTTGCGCATGTCCGTCACGCGACCAGCTTGTCATAGGTCTGTTTCCACGCGACGGCCCAATCGGTCGGCACCGCCAGTGGCGTGTCCTCCACGATCTTTTCGATTCGCGCGCTGATGTCGGGCGCGAGCTGAACGGATACGAGACGCCACACCGATCTTAGCGCAGCATTCGACATCATACGTTTCATGGTCAGGATCGTGGTCTCGAGCGACGCTGCGTCCAGAAAGCCGGCGTCGGATTGCCAAAAGGCATCATCCAGCGCGAGAACCTGGGTGCGGATGACATAAAAGAGCTGAAGCACTTCGTCGGCGGAGAAATCCGGGGCGTTCCTTGCCGCCTTTGCCAGAATCTTCGCCAGCTCCGGTTGGGCAAGCGAGAGACTCACGTGGGTCGCACGCTCCACGCGCGCCTGGTGCATGGAGGCCCGTTGCGTCCGTTGTGCGTGGCGCACCTGCAGGCTCAAATAAACCAGCGAGGCCAGAACCGCCACGCCGTTGATCAAACTGCCGATGTCGCCAATGTCCGAAAGGTTCACGATGATTGCCCCCTGAAAGTCCGCCGGCTGCGAATTCTATGGGGCGGCCGACAAATTTGGGAGCGCCGATTCTGATCGCAGCCCCGCTCGCTTGCGGAACGGGTCATTTACCCCCATCTTATATGTTGAATTTGCGACACTCCGGAGAGCCCACGATTGATCGTCTATAGCCTTCATTGCTCGAAAGGGCATGCGTTCGAAGGTTGGTTTCGGGACAGCGGCGCGTTCGACGCCCAGTCCGCGGACGGCAAGCTCGCGTGCCCGATGTGCAATTCCCGGAAAATCGAGAAAGCGCCGATGGCGCCGGCGCTCAAGAATTCTGTCGGCGAGCGGAAATCCGCACCCGAGGAATTGCGCAAGGCGCGCCAGTTCGTGACGGGCCTGCGCAAATATGTCGAGGAAAACGCCGAATTCGTCGGGCCGAAATTTCCGGAAGAGGCGCGCAAGATCCACTACGGCGAAGCCGAAGAGCGCCACATCTACGGCGAAGCGACCATCGCGGAAGCGCGCGAGTTGATCGAGGAAGGCGTCGACGTGGCACCTCTTCCGCCCGATCTCAGCGAGGCGAATTAGGCACGGGCTGCTCCGCCACCACCATGTAATTCACGTCTGTGTCGCGCGACAGCCGCCAATCCCAGCCCAGCGGGTCGAAGCTGACGCCTTGCGTTTTCAGCACGTTAAGTCCCGCCTCCTGCAGCATCGCTTGAAGCCGATGCGGCTCGACGAAGCGGTTCCAGTCATGCGTGCCGCGGGGCAGCCAGCCCAGCACATATTCGGCACCGAACTTCGCCAGTGCGAGCGCCTTCAGCGTCTTGTTCAAGGTGGCCACGAACATCAACCCGCCCGGCTTGACCAGCGTGGCGCAGGCCTGGAGATAGGCGCGCAGATCGGCCACGTGCTCGATCACTTCCATGTTCAGCACGACATCGAATGCCATGCCGGCCTGGACCAAATCTTCGGCCGTCGTGCAGCGATAGTCGATCCGGCGGCCCGTGTTTGCCGCGTGGCCGGAGGCGATGCGGATGTTGCGGTCGGAGGCATCCGCGCCCAGGACGGCGAACCCCAATCGCGCCATGGGCTCCGCCAGGAGCCCGCCGCCGCAGCCGATGTCGAGGAGCGTCAGTCCTTCGAACGGATGCAGGCTTCGTCCGTCGCGGCCGAAATGCTTTGAGACGGTCTCGCGGATATAGCCAAGCCTGACTGGGTTGAACTTGTGGAGGGGTGCGAACTTGCCGGCCGGGTCCCACCATTCCTCGGCGAGTGCGGCGAACTTCGCGACCTCCGCCGGATCGACGGAGGGCTGCACCAAAGATGAGGATGTATTCTCGTTCATCGGACTCGCTTCGGCGTTGAGCGCGGGCACCGCGGCGTCTATGTATGACATGTACGGTCAAATCTCGCGAGAGACCGGGGCGGGAGCCTGATGTCGAAAATCGTCATGAAATTCGGAGGGACGTCGGTTGCCGATCTCGATCGCATCCGGCACGTCGCCTCCCTGGTCAAGCGCGAAGCCGAGCGCGGCCATCAGGTCGCGGTCGTCGTCTCGGCGATGGCGGGCGAGACCAACAAGCTCGTGGGCTGGACGCGCGAGCTTTCGCCGCTCCACGACGCGCGTGAATACGACGTGGTCGTGGCGGCGGGCGAACAGATCACGGCCGGGCTCACGGCGGTGGCGCTTTCGGCCATCGGCGTCAGCGCGCGGTCCTGGCTCGGCTGGCAGATTCCTGTCTGCACAACAGCAATGCACGGCTCCGCCCGCATCCAGTCGATCGATCCGGCCTTGATGAACGAACGGCTGGCGCAAGGCCAGGTTGCCGTGATCGCCGGGTTCCAGGGCATCGCGCCCGACAATCGCATCTCGACCCTGGGCCGTGGCGGCTCGGACACGAGCGCGGTTGCCATCGCGGCGGCCCTGCAAGCCGACCGCTGCGACATCTATACCGACGTCGACGGCGTCTATACGACCGATCCGCGTATCGTTCCCAAGGCGCGGCGGCTCGAGAAAATCGCTTTCGAAGAAATGCTCGAAATGGCCTCTCTCGGCGCGAAGGTGCTGCAGACACGCTCCGTCGAGATTGCCATGCTTTATCGTGTGCCCGTCCGCGTGTTGTCGACATTCGACTCCGACGCGGGCGGCACGCTTCTGTGCGACGAGGAAGATATCGTGGAAAAGAAACCGGTCACCGGCATCGCCTATTCGCGCGACGAAGCGAAGATCACGCTGCGCCGCATTCCCGACCAGCCCGGAGTCGCCGCCGCCATCTTCGGTCCGCTCGCCGATGCCGGCGTCAATGTCGACATGATCGTGCAGAACGTCTCCGAGGACGGCCGCAAGACCGATCTCACCTTCACGGTCAGCCGCAGCGAGCTCGCCCGCGCGCTGGACGCGATCGAAAAATCTGCGTCGGCCATCGGCTACAAGGATGTGACCTCTGACGCCGACGTGGCGAAAGTGTCGATCATCGGCATCGGCATGCGGGCCCATCCCGGCGTGGCGCAGACCATGTTCCGGGTGCTTTCCGAAAAAGGGATCAACATCCAGGTGATCTCCACCTCGGAGATCAAGGTGAGCGTTCTCATCGCCGAGGAATATGTCGAGCTTGCGGTGCGCGCGCTGCATTCGGCCTATGAGCTGGACGAAGCATGATCTGCGCCTCGCCATACGGACATTCTGACCGGCCGGAGACCTGCTGATGGTTACCAGCGGCGCCGGCAGTCCGCGTACGCTGCTCCGCCGCCTGCGAGAAATCATGGCGGAGCAGACGAGCGCGCAGGCGCGCCTCGACCGGCTCGTGTCCGTGATCGCAGCCATCATGGTGGCGGAAGTCTGTTCGATCTATCTGCGCCGCGCGGGCAACGCCTTCGAACTCTTCGCGACCGAAGGCCTCAATCGCGAAGCCGTGCATCGCACGCGCATGAAGCAGGGCGAGGGACTAGTCGGCCTCGTGGCGGAAACCGCGGAGCCCGTGAATTTGAGCGACGCGTTCGGCCATCCAAGCTTTTCCTATCGGCCGGAAACCGGCGAAGACCCGTATCATTCGTTTCTCGGCGTTCCGATCGTGCGCGGCGGGCAGGTCTATGGCGTGCTCACGGTGCAAAACCGGGTCGCGCGCCAATATGACGAAGAAGAAGTCGAGGCAGTCCAGACCGTCGCCATGGTGCTGGCCGAAGTGGTGGCGCATGGCGGGTTGTTCGACATCGCCGAACTCGACGAGCCGGAGCTGCGGCCGGACCGGCCGCTGACCTTTCGCGGCGACGGCCTGTGCGAAGGCATCGCCATTGGCACGGTCGTCCTGCACGAGCCTCGGGTGAAGGTCGAGCACCTGATCGCCGACGATCCGCACGCCGAGTTGACCCGGTTGGACAAAGCGCTTGGAGGCTTGCGCAGCTCTGTCGATTCCATGCTTGATTCCGGAGAGCTCGATCTGACCGGCGAAAGCCGGGAAGTGATCGAAGCGTATCGGCTCTTCGCGCAGGACCAGGGCTGGCAACAGAAACTGCATGACGCTGTGCGAACGGGCCTCACGGCCGAGGCGGCGGTCGAGCGCGTGCAGGACGAATTGCGCCTGCGCGTGACGCGCATGGGCGATCCGTTCCTGCGGGAGAGGCTGCACGATTTCGAAGATCTCGCGCGGCGGCTGCAGCGTCAGTTGAGCGGCAAGAGTACCGCCGACGAAACGCATGATCTGCCGCAGGACGCCGTCCTCGTCGCGCGCGCGATGGGACCGGCGGAACTGCTCGATTACGGTCGCGATCGCCTGGTGGCACTCCTGGTGGAAGACGCCACGGCCACGTCGCATGTCGCCATCGTGGCGCGCGCGATGGGATTGGCGCTTGTCGGCGGGACGAAAGGCGTGGCGGATACGGCGCGCGCGGGCGACGTGATCGTGGTCGACGGCGAATCGGGCGAGGCCCAGCTGCGGCCTCCGCCGGAAATCATTTCCGTGTTCGAGGCGCGGCGCACCTTGCGCGAGCAGCGCGTGGCGCAATTTGCAGCCGTACGCGATTTGCCGGCCGTCACGAGGGACGGCGTCCCCATCCGGCTGATGATGAATGCAGGGTTGCTGATCGACATGCCGCATTTGGGCGAGTCCGGCGCGGACGGGGTCGGGCTGTTCCGCACCGACCTGCAATTCATGATCGGCGAAACCATGCCTCGGCTGGCCGACCAGATCGCGTTTTATCGCCGGATCATCGACGCCGCCGGCGACAAGCCGGTCGTGTTCCGCACGCTCGATCTGGGCGGAGATAAAATCCTTCCCTATGGACGCTGGGACCGCGAGGAGAATCCCGCGCTCGGCTGGCGCGCGATCCGCATCGCGCTCGATCGTCCGGCGCTGCTGCGCTATCAGGTGCGTGCGCTTCTGATGGCGTCGGCGGACAAGGTGCTGCGCATCCTGCTTCCGATGGTGAGCGACGTTTCCGAATTCAACGCGGCGCGCGCCCTGATCGACCGCGAACTCGAGCGCGCGCGGCTGATGTCGTTGCCCCAGCCGCGGCAGACGCTGGTGGGCGCGATGCTGGAAGTGCCGGCGCTGATGTTCATGCTGCCGCAGATTCTGCGCAGCGCCGATTTCGTGTCCATCGGCTCCAACGACCTGTTCCAGTTCGTCTTTGCCGTCGACCGAACCAATCCGCGCGTCGCGCGTCGCTACGATGCGCTGAGCCCGGCCGCGCTGACCGTGATCCGCCAGATCGTGCGCAGCGCGAGCGACGCCAATGGCGAAGTGTCGCTGTGCGGCGAGATGGCGGGCCGTCCCCTGGAGGCGATGGCTCTGATCGGGGCAGGAATGCGCACGCTCTCCATGCAGCCCGCCAATATCGGCGCGGTGAAAATCATGATCCGCAGCCTCGACACGCGCGAGATCTCACATTTTGTTGATGGGCTTTGCGGCCGCACCGATCACAGTCTGCGCACGCGCCTGGCGGCTTTCGCCGCCGAACGCGGAGTTGTGATTAGATAGCGTTGAACGCCGCAGATAATATGCTTCCCGTCCGTGAAGGGATCTTGCGATCGAAGCGGGGACTCCTTGAACTTATCCAAACTCGGGAAGGGGCATTTCGTGCGCAGTTCGGTCATTGTTTTGGCGGCGGTCGTCGGTTTACTGGGCTCCGGGTTCGTCGCATTCGCGGATCCTTCAAGCACGACGGCGGCCAATCCTGCCGCTACAGGCTCTGCGAGTGCACAGCCCAGCCCGGGCACGGCAGTCTCCGCAAGCGCGCAGCGCGATCTTCAGGATGAGATCGTCTGCAGGACACTGGGGCCGGCGACGGGAACGCAGCTCGGAAATCGGATACTGTGTCTAACCAGGCACCAATGGGATGTGCAGAGGCAGCGAGCCCAGCAGGAATTGAGAGACACGCAGGACGCTGCCCTCCGTACGCAGCCCAACTAGCGGCCCGTCGGGAGTCGCCTTTCGGTTGCGCGCTACGGTTTCGCCGTGGCGCGAGCGGGTCGCCGGCTTTTCCCCCGTATGTTCAAAATAAAATCGGCCTGGAAATGTATGCCGCCGCTGGATAGTGGGGCGGCTAGGCTGTATTCGTTTGCCGATGACCAAAGTCACCCATCTGACGCTCGACGAAAGCGGCGCGCTGAGCCGCAAGCGGATTCACCTGCGGGAAATCTCCGGCGATGCCGATACCCCGCTCGAAACCGTGGGCCAGGACCTGCGTGCCGCCCGTCTGCGGCGGGGCGACGACCTCGCCTCCGTGTCGCGGGTCCTCAAGATTCGCAAGGATCACCTGGAGGCGCTTGAGGAAGACCGGCTTGAGGCGCTTCCCGGCCGCACTTATGCGGTCGGTTTCGTGCGGTCCTATGCCGATTATCTGGGGCTGGACCCGGTCCAATGTGTCGAACGGTTCAAGGGCGAGATCGCAGGCCGGCAGGATAGTTCCCAACCCCCGGCGATTGCCCAGGATTCCAGCGAAACACGGCTCCCGCATGGCTGGGTGGTTATCGCGGTGGTCCTCCTGGGGCTGGTCGCCTATGGCGCGTGGCATTTGGCCATGTCGGCGGATTCGCTGCTGCGCCAGCCGGTTGCGCCGGTCCCCGACCGGATGGCGCCCGGCAGCGTCATCGCCCATGCGAGGCCGCCCGCCCCGGGACAGGCGGCTCTGAACACGCCGCCTCCGGCCACGACAACCCAGGCCCCTTCGGCCGGAGCGACCCCACAGACAGCCCCCCCAGCCGGTTCGGCCAATCCCGCCGCCGTGCCGGGCGCGACCCCTCCCGCCGATCAGACCGCATCCCTTGCGCCCGGCCAGAATTATGGCCTTCAGAACATCAATCCGAGGGTCATTCTGCGGGTTCGCGTGACGACGAATGTGCTGGTCCAGGGCCCCAACGGCACGGTTTATCTCAATCGTGTGCTGCACCCGGGAGACAGTTATAATGTCCCCAATCTTGTGGGCGTCACATTGACCACGCAAAATGGCGGCGCCATCGACCTGGAACTGGACGGCCAGCCAATGGGGAGCGCCGGCCGGACCAACAAGGTGACCGAGGCCCTGTCGCTGGACCCGCAGGCGATCGTAGACCGTTACAATAGCGGGAACTCGGGCTAAAGCCCCGGTTAATCGAGGAATAAGTCGATGAGCGTTCGGGCCTATCGCGATATCGCAAGACGCAAATCGCGGAAGATTCGCGTCGGCAAGGTTGAGGTCGGCGGCGACGCCCCGATTACCGTCCAAAGCATGACCAACACGGTCACGGCCGACGTGCGGGGAACCATTGCGCAAATCCGCGCCCTCGAAGACGCGGGCGCCGACATCGTTCGGGTCTCCTGTCCCGACGAGGACGCGACCAAGGCGCTCTCCGCGATCGTCAAGGCGTCGCGCGTGCCGATCGTGGCCGACATCCATTTCCACTATAAGCGCGCGATCGAAGCGGCGAACGCCGGTGCGGCGTGCCTGCGCATCAACCCCGGCAATATCGGTTCGGCGCAGCGCGTGAAGGACGTCGTGTCCGCCGCGAAGGATCACGGTTGCTCGATGCGCATCGGCGTCAATGCGGGATCGCTCGAAAAGGAATTGCTGGAACGCTATGGCGAGCCGTGCCCCGAGGCGATGGTCGAAAGCGCGCTCAATCACGCGCGCATCCTCGAGGACAACGATTTCCGGGAATTCAAGATCAGCGTGAAGGCGTCCGACGTCTTCCTCGCGGTGGCGGCCTATCAGGGCCTCGCCGACGCCTGCGATTATCCGTTGCACCTGGGCGTGACGGAAGCGGGCGGCCTGATGTCGGGCACCGTCAAGTCCGCCATCGGTATCGGCTCGCTGCTTTGGGCCGGCATCGGCGACACGATCCGCGTTTCCCTTTCGGCCGATCCCGTGGAAGAGATTCGCGCGGGCTTCGACATCCTCAAATCGCTGGGTCTCAGGCATCGCGGCGTGAACATCATCTCGTGCCCGTCCTGTGCGCGTCAGGGATACAATGTGATCGAAACGGTCAGCCTCCTGGAAGGCCGGTTGAAGCACATCTCGACTCCCATGACGCTGTCGATCATCGGCTGCGTGGTGAACGGTCCCGGCGAAGCGCGCGAGACCGATCTGGGCTTCACCGGGGGCGGTGCGGGCGGCAGTGCCGGAATGATCTATCTGAACGGCAAACCGGCCTACAAACTCGAGAACGCCAAACTGGTCGATCACGTGGTCGAGTTGTGCGAGAAGAAGGCCGCCGAGATCGAAGCCGCGACCGCAAAAGCGATGGCACTTGAGCCGGCCGAGTAGAGCGCGGCATCTTTCCATTCATGATTCCCGAGGCAAAGCTTTCCAGGCTGGTCGACCGCTTTGCGGCCGTTGAGGCGGAGCTTTCCTCCGGCGGCTCCGGAGGTGCGGCCTATGTGAAGCTGTCGAAGGAGCACGCGGAACTGGCGCCGATCGTCGAGGCCGTGCAGGCCTATCGCGCCACCGAACGCCAGCTGAAGGAAACCGAGGCGCTCGCGAGCGACTCCGCGGCCGAGCCGGACATGCGCGCGATGGTCGAGGAGGAACGGCAGTCGCTGAAAGAACATCATGCGGCACTCGAGCTCGCACTCAAGCTGCAATTGCTGCCGAAAGACGCCGCGGATTCGTCGTCGGCCATCGTCGAAATCCGCGCGGGCACCGGCGGCGACGAAGCCGCGCTGTTTGCGGCCGATCTGCTCGGAATGTATCGCCGCTATGCGCAGCTCCAGGGCTGGCAGGTGGACGTGCTCAGCCTGAGCGACAGCGATCTCGGCGGCGTGCGGGAAGCGGTCATGGAAGTGGTCGGCCAGGGCGCCTACGCCAAACTCAAATTCGAAAGCGGCGTGCACCGCGTGCAGCGTGTGCCGGTGACGGAGGCGGGCGGGCGCATCCACACTTCCGCCGCCACGGTTGCGGTTCTGCCGGAGCCGGAGGAAGTCGATGTCGTGGTCGACGAAAAGGATCTGAAGATCGACGTCTATCGGTCGAGCGGCGCCGGCGGCCAGCACGTCAACAAGACGGAAAGCGCCGTGCGCATCACGCATCTGCCGAGCGGCATCGTCGTGGCCCAGCAGGAAGAGAAGTCGCAGCACAAGAACCGCGCCAAGGCGATGAAGATTTTGAAAGCGAAACTGTTCGAAGCGGAACGCGAGCGCCAGGCCGGCGCGCGCGCCGCCGAGCGCAAGGACCTCGTGGGCTCCGGCGACCGCTCCGAGCGCATCCGCACCTATAATTTTCCGCAAGGCCGCCTGACGGACCACCGCATCAACCTCACGCTCTACAAGCTCGACCGCATTCTCTCCGGCGACGATCTGGGCGAGGTCATCGAAGCGCTGATCACGGAAGATCAGGCCAACCGGCTCGCGACGCTGGAATCCTCGGACGCGACATGAATGCCGTGCGCGATGCGCTGACGCGCGGCACAGCGCGTCTCGCCGCGGCCGGCGTCGACACACCGCGTCTCGACGCGCGCGTGCTGCTCGCCTATGCCATGGAGGCTGCAACGGAAGATCTGCTGGCGACGCGTGAGATGACTCCGGAGCAGCTGGCGCGTTTCGAGGCGGCGATTGTGCGGCGGGAGGCTCGCGAGCCGCTCGCCTATATTGTCGGCCACAAGGAATTCTGGAGCATCGATTTCGAAGTGGGTCCGGGCGCGCTCGTTCCCCGTCCCGAAACCGAAACGCTGATCGAGGAAGCTTTGCGCGATCACCCGGACCGCAGCGCCCCTCTCGATGTCGCCGATTTCGGAACCGGGTCCGGTTGTCTGCTCGTCGCGTTTCTCACGAATTTTCCGAACGCGACGGGGCTGGGCATCGATCGCTCGGCCGAAGCTCTCGCATGGGCGCGCCGCAACGTGGCGCGACACGGTCTTGAGGCGCGGTGCGTATTGTCGCAGGCCGATTGGGTCGAAGGCGTCGATGGCAGCTTCGACGTCCTCTTCTCGAACCCGCCTTATGTGAGCGAGGCGGAGGCAGCGGACGCATGGCCCGAAATGGGGCATGAGCCGCAAGCTGCACTTGTCGGTGGGCCCGACGGGCTCGATGCCTATAGGGCTTTGGCCCCCCTGATCGCGGGGTGCCTGCGTCCGGCGGGCCGGGCCTATCTGGAAATCGGCACGTCGCGAGCCGAGGCCGTGCAGTCCGTCCTGGAACGGGAGGGCGTTAAGATCGTTCGAATGGTAAGGGATTTGGCCGGGCACCCCCGATGCCTCGTGGCGGCTATGGCCAAAAAACAGTTGGAAACCCCATAGCGAGCGGTTAGGTTCGCCCTATATGGGGGATAGAGGGAGCCCGCCGGTAAGTGGCGGCCCGGGATTTTCGGGAAGATCGTGGGGGCGGTTAGCGCGCAGTCAGGCGCTG
>JBEKLK010000083.1:0-11456 GCA_050010235.1 Rhizomicrobium sp. | reverse complement strand
CCGGAGCCGTGCAACGCAAGGGCAACGTCGTGGCTCGCGTCATCGCAGACGTTCGCGCCAGCACTCTTGAGACGTTCATCCGCGAAAGCGTCTCGACCAAAGTTAGCCTGCTCTGCACGGACAAGTGGGTCGGTTACAAGCAAGTCGGCAAGGAATACCCGCACGGGATTGTCGATCACGCGCGCGGGCAATACGTCTGCGGCTCGATCCATACTCAGACGATTGAAGGCTTCTGGAGCATCTTCAAGCGCGGCGTTGTCGGCACTTTCCATAAGGTTTCGGCCAAATATCTGCCCCTCTATGTGGCCGAGTTCCAGTTCCGGTATAACAACCGCGCAAATCCTGACATTTTCGGGGAAGCAATTAGTGGGTGTTAGCATTTCTGAGCCTACGGATTTCTTTGATCGTGAGTGCCACGATACCTGCCACCACCAAGGTCACGATCAACCAGGTGAACACAACCGCGAGCGCTAACATGGACAGCAATCTATTCGGCCATGACTCCGACTGGTGGAGCGGCGCGATGCTGTTATCACTTCTGCTTGCCTTCGTGGTTGCAGGGCTCGTTGCGGCTGCGACGGCAGGCGTCATTTTCGTCCAAAAGCGCGAATCGGTTGTTTCGGGCCAAAAAATTGCCGAAGCAAATGCCCGCGCTTTGGAAGCGCAACTGGCGTTAGAACGGTATAGGGCAGGTCGATCAATTACCCCCGAACAGCGCCAGCTTATGACACAATGGTTAGAGCATTCTCCCAAAGGCCCCGTCATCATTAAGCCAAATTTTCTTTCGCCAGAACCTACGAGATACGCAAATGCGTTGTCCGAGGTTTTTAACCAATCCGGCTTTTCCAACGTCGGAGACAAACCGCTTTCGGTTGTGAACACGAACTTACCAGGGATATTTGTGGTCATCAGAGATCGAGACCACCCACCCACCCAGCTTGTCTCGATTGCAAACGCATTACACGCAGCGAACATCTCATTCTCTGCCCACGCAGAAGAATATGTTCCAGACGTAAATACCGTTGTTATTCTCGTGGGCGAGCAGCCATGAATCGCTGACGCTTGTACCGCCCCGACACAAAACAACCCTGCCAAGGTTAGAGTTAGAAGAAATAGACCTATCGGTCGGTACCAGTCAAGTAGTGCACCATCGCCCAAATTAGGACACGACCTCTCGTTCCATGGACTGGACACATATCGAAGCTCCCTCGCTCGACGATTTCGAGCTCCTGGCGCGCGACGCGTTCGCAAGCCTGCCGGAGGAGTTCCGCGCGCTGGTCGAGGGCATTGTCTTCGTCGTCCAGGATTTTCCCGATCCCGACGTGATCGCCGACATGGAACTCGAAAGCGAGTTCGACATCCTGGGCCTGTTCGAGGGGCCCGATCTGGCGGCGCGCGAAAGCCATATCGGCGTGCCCAACCCGACGATGATCCTGCTCTATCGCCGGCCGATCCTCGATTATTGGGCGGAACATCGCGAGAAACTGGGCGATATCGTGCGCCATGTTCTGGTCCACGAGATCGGCCACCATTTCGGCCTGTCGGACGACGAGATGGAGGGGATCGAAAGCGCGGCGGACTGATCCGGTCTCAATCGCGCGCAAGTTTTCGCGCCAGCCCGATGCTCGTAAAGACGAGCGGCGCCACAAAGATGCTCACCACGCCTGCCGTCGTGTAGCGCACATATTGCAGCGCATATCCCGCCAGCGAAAAATTGTCGGCCATGATTGCATTGACTTTCCCCAGAAGCTCAAGGGTCAGGATCACCATGCCGACGGAAATGATATAGCGCGCGATCTTGGCGGCGATGTTCGAACTCCTGGGATCGAAGTTCACCAGGCGCAATTCGAGCTGACCGCCGATGACGATGCCCGTCAGGAATCCGGCATAGCCGAGATAGGCGCGCGGCTCGCCGTCGATCTGCCAGCCATTGATGGCAATCGTGGCACACCACAGAAGCGCGCTTGCGGCCACCGTCACGGCGATCCGGACGCCATAGCTCCGCCTGTTCCAGGCCGCGGCGATTCCATCGCCATATCTCACGGCAATCGCGGCCACGAGCAGACCGATCGGCCAGCCGATCAGAATGTCTTCGAGATAATGCACGCCCAGATAGGGCCGCGACAACCCGATGAAAACGATTGCGAAGACCGCGATCGCCCGCACATACCAATTGCGCACGCAGGCATAGAGATAGCCATAGAAGGACGCCGCGGCCATCGCATGGCCGGACGGCGTGGAATATTCCGTGGCAAGCTCTTTTGCGTAATCGGCCGGGACTGCCCATTTCTGCAGATAGGTGCCTTCGCGGATGAAGGGGCGCGGATTCTTGATGAGGATCTTCAGCACATGATTGAGCGTCATCGTCAGCAGGAGCATCACCGCCAGCCGGACGCCGAGGCTTTTGTCGAACATCACATAGATGAGCGTGACGATCAGGATGTAGCCGTTCACCTCGCCCAGAAACGTCATGAACAGGAAGAATTTGGTGAGGAGAGGCTCGCGGTGCTCCGCCAGGAATTCCATCAGCGCCATGCTGAATGGCAAAGGGGTCATGCTCTGCTCCGTGGCGCTTCCCGCCGGCGCGGCTGTGTGGACGCCGCTCCCGGTTGTTAGCACGACCGAACAGGGAATGAACCCGCCGGTGCCGAATGACGGGCTTGCGGAAAGCGGGCGATGGATCGGGAGTCCCTTACCCGGCCGCGCTGCCCTGCCGAGGCCGCTATCAGCCGAACGTGAAATCCGCGGCGGACAGATGAGTCATGATGACATGGTGCAATTCGATCGTACTGCCCGGTTCGAGCGTGATCACGGTGCTGGTGCCGACCTGCGTCATATGCGTTTGGAGCTCGGCAAAGCTCGTGAAATCGGCGCTCGAGAAGGCGATCGTGTCGTGCCCGGCGTCGATTTTGAAGCCGATGCTTCCCACGCCCAATGCGACGAGCGAACCTGTGCCCGCCAGAAACAGCGTGTCGTTTGTTCCCGTCATCTCGAACGTGTCCACGCCCGTCGCGGTCGTTTCCATCGTGGTGCTGATATAGGTGTCGGTCATTGCTCGCGCTCCCGGTTACGCAGGAAATAGATACGGCCCGCGCGTGGGGATCATTCGGGCACACATGCACCGGCCGCAAGCACAGCGCGTGAACGCCGGAGCGCATGAAGTTGCTGGAAGTTGTTGGGAGTTGACTGCCTGCGTTCGCCGGTACGATGCTGTCCGAGAGCCGTCGGGCAAAAATACTTAACGCATGCCGGCGGATTTTGGGAAAACGGCCATCCGGCTTCCGGCAGCGTCAGAAACACGCTATGTCGGCTCCAGGCTGGTCTCGTTCGGGAATCTCGGTTTATTGGGGGACATTCGATGCAAGGGTTAGTGCGTATCGTATTCGGCTTGGCATTGGGCGCTGCGTTGCTTGCGCCGGCCGCTGCAAGTGCCCAGACACTTCAGACGTTCGCTTTTCCAAGCGGTACGTCAGCCAATCCGGCACCCAAGGGCGCGCGTTCCGCGGCCGGGCTGATCTCGGACGGCGGCTTCCTCTACGGCACGACGTCGTCCGGCGCCAACATCTACACGACGTCGCCCTATGGCTGCGGCTGGAGCAACGGTTGCGGCACGGTCTTCAGGCTCGATCCCGCGACGGGCATGGTCAGCACAATCTATGCGTTCTGCCCAACTCTGAGTTGCCCCAACGGCGGCCATCCGCTCGGCGGCCTGGTATTTGTTGGCGGCGCGTTTTACGGCACGACCGAAGGGGGCGGCACCGGCGCGAGAGGGCCCGGCAGCGGCACGGTGTTCAAGCTGACAAAACCGACAGTCGCAAAAGGCGCCTGGACCGAGACAGCCATCTATTCTTTCTGTTCGCTGAACGCCTGCACCGATGGCGCAAAGCCTCTTGCCGGACTGGTGGGCAAAGCCGGCATGCTCTACGGCACGACCTATGGCGGCGGCGCGAACAACTACGGCACGGTATTCGAACTGAATCCCGCCACCGGCGCTCTGACGACGCTGTATTCGTTCTGCAACCTGACAAATTGCGCAGATGGGCAATGGCCCGAAGCATCTCTGGTGTTCGGTAAAGGAGGGCTTCTGTACGGCACCACTCTGGGAGGCGGTGCGAACGGAAACGGCTCGGTGTTCTCGGTCAGTCCCACCACCAAGAAGATGACGACGATCTATTCGTTTCCCACCGTTTCCTGCCCGCCGAACAAATGTTACCCGAACGGCCAGGGTCCGTATGCCGGCTTGCTCCTCGGCGCGAATGGCACCACGCTCTACGGAACGACATCGGCGGGTGGCGCGAACAATTATGGCGCCGTCTTCGCGTTGACGCCGCCGGCCACGGGTCATGTGTGGACGGAGTCGGTCCTGTACAGCTTCTGCTCCCTGAACAATTGCGCGGACGGATATGATCCGGTCGCGGGTTTGTCGATCGACAATAGCGGATTGCTCTACGGCACCACCGAATTCGGTGGCGCCGGTCCGTCTTACAATGCGGGTACGGTCTTCAAGCTCGATCCCGGCGACGAACAGTTGACGACGCTGTTCTCATTCTATGGCGTCCTCCAGGGAAAATGTCCGGGGCCATGCTTCACTGCCTATGCGAGCGGCAGCCAGCCGGTTGCGGGTGTGACGGTCGTCACAGGGGACAGTGCAATCACGCTCTACGGCACGACGTCCCAGGGCGGCACCACGGTGGCGAAATCGTCCTGCTCGACGGATTTCAGCGGTTGCGGCACGGTGTTCGCGCTGACGCCGTGAGGTCGCGTTAGCTGCGTTCCGTCTTCGGCGACGCGTCGAAATCGGGACCGCGGCTCAACGAACGCGCCAGCGGAAGCGCGAGCATCCGGTCCCAGATGGCGATCGGCAGCCCGGCCGCCTTGGGATTGAGGGTGTCCGGACTGACGCCGAACAGCGCGGCGAATGCCGGCGGTTCGCGATCCCAGTCCAGCAAGCGAAACTCTTTCACATGCGTCTGGATCAGGGCGGTCAGTCGCGAAATGTTGTGCGGCGTCGGCCGCACGCTTCCATTCAACCAGCGGCTCACGACGGATTTGTGCGTGCCCAACTCCAAAGCGAGTTGCGCGCTGGTCATCGAGACCATCTTGAGCGCCAGGCGAAGGTTTTCGGAAAATATCGATGTCATCTGAATCGCAAAGCGGGAGTCGGCGTCACCCCCAAACGTCACGGCGAAAATACATCCTTCCGCCTAGCGCAGGCGATAGGCCCGCTCTGCGGTATAAAGGCTGCCGTCTGTCGTCAAGACGCTCGAATAGAGAATGAACGCGCCGACGTCGAATGGCGGGCTGGCGTAAAGCGCGTGGTCGGTGAGGAAATCCAGCACCCTTCCGCGCGGACTTGCCCTGAGACGCGCCAGGGTCACATGCGGGGTGAATTTGCGTTCCTCCGCCGGCAGGCCGATGCGTTGCAGCGCGGTTTCGATTTTTCGCGCGAGAAACTTCACCGGCGCGGGATCGCCCACCCCCGCCCACAGCGCATGCGGGTTCTTGCCGCCGAATTCGCCCACGCCTTTGAGCGCGATCTCGAAGCGCGGCGCCTCGATCGCAACCAGCGCATCATCGATGGCTGCCGCATCGCGGCCGTCCACCTCGCCGATAAAGCGCAACGTGAGATGAAGCTGGTCACGGGTGCTCCAGCGCGCGCCCGGCACGCCCGTCTGGAGCACGGCGATGCCCTCCGCCACCGCATCGGGCAAAGCGAGCGCGACGAAGAGCCGGATCATGCGGCTTGTACTCGCGTCAGGCGCCCCAGCGGAAGCGAGTTGCGGAACAGGAACGCCACGATCAGATAGGCGATGCCGCCCACCGCCATTGCCGTCGCGAGCATGACCACTTCATGCCAGGCGCCGTGCTGCACGAGCATCGCGCCCAGCCTGGTTCCCGACCATGCGCCGGCGCCCGCAGCTGCGGCGGCCAGGAAAATCGGCAGGAGCGCGCGCGTGAAGGATTCGCTCACCTGCAGCAATGCCTTCCTGCGCGCGAAGACCAGCAAGGCGCCCACATTGACCCAGGCCGCGATCGCCGTTCCCAGCGCGATGCCGGCAATACCCAGATTCAAACCCCACACGAAGACAATCTTAAGCGCGATGTTCACGAAAATGGCCGCGACCGTGATGCGCGCCGGCGTCAGCGTGTCGTGACGGGCATAGAATGTGGACGCGACGATGCGCACCAGCGCCATGGCCGGCAACCCCACGCCATAGGCCGCCAGCGCCACGGCGGAAAGCTCGGCCGCGCGCGTGTCGAACGCGCCATGCGCAAAGATCGCGCGCATGATGGTATCGGGAATGAGCACGAACACCACGGCGAAGGGCAAAGTGAGAAACAGCGACAACGCCGCTGCGCGATTCTGCGCCGAATCCGCACCCGCGCGATCGTCGACCGCCAGCCGCGACGACATTTCCGGCAAGAGCACGGTGCCGACCGCGATCCCCAGCACGCCCAGCGGCAACTGGTTGATGCGATCCGCGTAATAAAGTGCCGTCCGGCTGCCCGTGGCGAGGAAACTGGCGAGTACGGTATCGATGAACGGCGCGATGACGACGCTTGCGGCGCCGACCGTAACCGCGCCGAACGCGACGAAGAACTCCTTGATCTCCGGAGTCCAGCGCGGCCAGGAGATATGCAACGAAAGACCTTCGCGCGCGCCGGCCCACAATATAAATGCCAGCTGCGCCACGCCGCCCAGCAACACACCCCACGCCGCCGCATAGGCGGCGTTGGGAAACCAATGCGATCCGAGGAGGGTCGCGATCATCGCGAGATTGACGAAGTTCGACCATGCGGCCGCGGCCCAGAACCGCTCGATGGCATTCAGCATCGCCGAAAGCTGAACCGCGACCAAAGTGAGGATCAGGCAGGGAAAGGTGATGCGGGCGAGATGGACCGTCAGGGCGAACTGGGCCGGATTGTCCGCAAAGCCCGGCGCGAGAATCCGCACGATCCACGGCATCGCGGCCAGACCCACCACCAGCAGGATGAGTTGCGCGGCCATCTGCCACGAAAACACCCGGTCGCCGAAGACAACCGCGGCATCGTGCTGTCCCTTGGCGCGCAACGCCGCATAGCGCGGCAGGAACGCCGGATTGATGGTGCCTTCGCCGAAGATCTGGCGGAAATAATTCGGAAACAGGAACGCGACGATGAATGCGTCCGACAGAATCCCCTTGCCGAGAATCCACGCCATCAGCATGTCGCGCCCGAACCCCGTGATGCGCGACAGGAGCGTGAAACCGCCAACGGAGAGAAGGCGTGCGAACATCTAAGGACCGCCTTTGCGCGCAGCCGCGACGAGCTTCAACACATAGGGATAAATGCGATCTGCGACGATCTTCTCGCCCGCGGGATTGGGGTGGATGCCGTCGGCCTGGTTGAGTTTCGGGTTGAGCGCCACGCCATCAAGCACGAAGGGATAGAGATCGTCGCCATATTGTTTGGCGAGCCTGGGATAGATCGGATCGAATTCCGCCGCATATTCCGGCCCGAGATTGCGGGGCGCGCGCATGCCCAGAAGCAGCACGGGAATATGCGCGGCCTTCAGCTTCGCGAGGATGGCGGAGAGGTTCTTCTCCGTTTGCGGCGGATTGAGGCCCAGCAGCGCGTCGTTCGACCCGAGCTCGACGATGGCCGCATCTGGATGGTCGGCCAGCGACCAATCGAGCCGCGACAGGCCACCGGCCGACGTATCGCCCGAAACGCCGGCATTGATCACGGTTGCGGCGATGCCCGATGCCCTGAGCCGCGCCTGCAGCAGGGCCGTCAGCTCGGTGCCCGGCGGCAGGCCGAGGCCCTGCGTCAGGCTCGTGCCCAATGCGAGGATTTTGACTTGCGGCGCGGCCTGGACGACCGTCGCAAACGACAGGAACATCAGAATCGGTCCAAGGATGTGCTTGAATCGCGCGCTGCTCATGCCATATCGCCTATCACGTTCTTCGCTCGCAATCCCCAGCTAGTTGGCCCAAGTCACCCGGATGCAACCATCAGCCGCCGCGATTCGATTGGAAGACGTGCGGCTGACGTTGGCGAGCGCGGCAGGTCCGGTCAACATCCTGGCGGGCGTCTCGCTCGACATCGCAAGCGGCGAGACGGTCGCGCTGTTGGGACCTTCCGGCTCCGGCAAATCTTCGCTGCTGATGGTGGCGGCAGGCCTGGAAGCTCCTACCTCCGGCCGCGTCAGCGTTTCGGGCACCGAACTCACGACGCTTGGCGAAGATGCGCTGGCCCGCTTCCGCCGCGGCGCGATCGGCATCGTGTTCCAATCCTTCCATCTGACCCCCACCATGACGGCGCTGGAGAACGTGGCCGTGCCGCTGGAGCTTTCCGGCGCGAAAGACGCGTTCGCGCGTGCGCGAGCCGAACTCGATGCGGTGGGATTGTCGGCGCGCGTCGATCATTATCCCGGGCAATTGTCCGGCGGCGAGCAGCAGAGAGTGGCGCTCGCCCGCGCCACGGCGCCCCGACCGGCGGTGCTGTTCGCGGACGAACCAACGGGAAATCTCGACGGACAGACAGGCGCGGAAGTGGCCGATCTCATCTTCGCGTTGCACGACCGCATAAGGACGACCTTGTTCCTGGTGACGCATGAAGAAACGCTGGCGCGGCGATGCGCGCGGATCGTGCGATTGAAGGACGGCCGCATTGTGGCGGACGAGCGCAAGGCCGGATCATGAATCGCCTGGCGCTCGCGGCCACATTGGCGCGCCGCGAGCTGCGCGGCGGCCTGGCGGGCTTTCGCATTTTCTTCGCCTGCCTCGTTCTGGGTGTTGCAGCCATCGCAGGCGTGGGCTCCGTAGCACAGGCGATGCTGACCGGCCTGGCCGAACAGGGCCGCGTGCTGCTGGGCGGAGACGTTGCCGTCCATCTCGTGCATCGCGAGACGACCGCAAGCGAACGTGCATTTCTGGCCGCGCGGGGACGCGTCTCCGAAACGATCTCCATGCGCGCGATGGCCTATGCGCTGAAGAACGGCACGGAGGCGGATCGCCAGCTGATCGAACTGAAAGCGGTCGATAGCGCCTATCCGCTTTACGGCGCCGTGACTCTGGCGCCGCAGATTTCTTTGCGCGATGCATTGGCGTGTGCGCCGGAAAGCGGACGAATGGTTTGCGGCGCGGTGGTGGAGCAAACCCTGCTCGATCGCCTACATCTGTCGCGCGGCGGGCTGATGCGGATCGGCTCGCAGGATTTCCGCATCGCGGCCGTGCTGGCGAACGAGCCGGATCGCATTTCGGGAGGGTTCACGCTCGGTCCGCATGTGCTCGTGTCCGACGCAGGCCTCGCACGCACCGGTCTCGTCGTGCTGGGCAGCCTGATCGAATATTCCTATCGGGTTGCGATGCCGGCGAGTGCGTCCATCGCGACGTTCAAGGAGGAGGCGCAGGCCGCGTTCCCCGACGGCGGCTGGGAAATCGCCGACCGCAACGACGCCGCGCCGGGCATCAAGAAATTCGTCGAACAGGTGACGATGTTTCTCACTTTGGTGGGCCTCACCGCGCTTGCCGTGGGAGGAGTCGGCGCAGGCCAGGCCGTGGGCGCATTCCTCGACCGCAAGCGCGCCGAGATCGCGACGTTGAAATCGCTGGGCGCGGAAGGTGGGCTGATCTTTCTCGTCTATTTCTTCCAGGTGATGGCGATTGCGGTGGCGGCCGTGATCGTGGGGCTTATCTGCGGCGCGGCATTGCCGTTCGGTGTTGAGGCCGCATTCGGCAACGACCTGCCGATCAAGGCTGCGTTCGCGGTCTATGCGGGGCCGCTCGTTCTTGGCGGCATTTTCGGATTGTTCTCCGCGGCCGCATTTGCGATTCCGCCGCTGGCGCGTGCCCGCGAGATCGCACCGGCCAGCCTGTTCCGCGATATCGTGGCGCCTGCGAATGCGCGGGGACGCCTGCCCTATCTGCTCGCGTCCGCGGGCGCGGCGCTCATCGTCATTGCGCTCGCGCTGGTGCTTGCGCCGTCGCTCTCGTTTGCCGCCTATTTTCTGGCCGGCGTGGCTGGCGCGCTGGTCGTGTTGCGGATTGCAGCGGAGATCTTGCGCCGCGTGCTGATGGCATTGCCGCGGCCGCGACAACCCAATCTGCGCCTTGCGCTCGCCAACCTCACGCGGCCGGGCGCGTCGACATCCTCCGTCGTGGTGGCGCTGGGCCTCGGCCTTACGTTGCTCGCGACCGTCACTTTGCTGGACCGTACGATCTCGGCCCAGGTGAAAGACAGTCTGCCCGGCACCGCGCCCACCTTTTTCTTCATCGATATCCAGCCCGACGAGATCGCGTCGTTCGACAAGGACATCGCACGCTTCCCCACCGTCTCCGGCTACAAGGCCTCGCCGATGATCCGCGGCCGGATCGTGGCGCTGAACGGCATCGCCGCGAAGGACACGAAGGTCGCGAGCGACGCGCGCTGGGCGCTGAACGGCGACCGCGGCATCACCTATGCGGCCGCACCGCCCAAAGACGCGGAGATCACGGAAGGCAAATGGTGGGATGCAAACTACACGGGCCCCACACTCATCTCCTTCGATGCCGAACTCGCCAGGGGCATGGGACTCAAGCTCGGCGATACCATCACGCTCAATGTGCTGGGCCGCGAGATCACGGGCCGCATCGCCAATCTGCGCGACGTGGATTTCTCCAACGGACGGCAGAATTTCATCCTGATCCTGTCGCCCGGCATCATCGACAAGGCGCCGCATTCGTTTCTCGCGAGCGTGCGCGTGGAGCCGCGCGACGAGGAGCCGCTTTATCGCGCGATCACCGACAAATATCCCAACGTCTCGACCGTGCGGGTGAAGGACGCCATCGCGCAGGTGAACGGGCTGCTGCAGGAATTGAGCGACGGCGTGCGCGCGGCGAGCCTGATCACAATCCTGGCGGGATTGTTCGTGCTCGCAGGCGCCATCGCCGCCGGTCAGCGCGCGCGGCTCTACGATTCCACGGTGTTGAAGGTTCTGGGCGCCACACGGGCGCAGATTGCAGCCGTCTATGCCATCGAATATGGCGTGATCGGTGTGCTGACGGGATTGCTGGCACTCGGCGCGGGAACGCTCGCGGCGTGGCTCGTCACACGGCACGTTTTCGAAGTGCCCCTGACCTTCGACCTACGTGCCGTGCTTCTCATCGTGGTCGGAGGCGGCACCGCCACCCTCGCCTTCGGCCTCATCGCCGCCTGGGCCGCGCTCGCCGCGAAACCGGCGGGGTTGCTGCGGAGTCCGTGAGGAGGCATCGGTTCGGCACTGGAAATGTTCGCTTCAATCGCCGACGAAATCTGATAGAGTGCCTTCCATGAAAGCCAAGACCAAAATCGCCAAACGTCGCCCCGCCTCCGTGGGTACCGAATTGCCGATCGAAGACGACGAGCGGCATCGCGATCAGGTGGATGGCTACATCGCGCGCAATCGCGACGCCCTTAACGAATCCATCCGGCGGTCCCGTCAGGAATTTGTCGAG
>JBEKLK010000082.1:0-11473 GCA_050010235.1 Rhizomicrobium sp. | reverse complement strand
ACCCACGCGCGCGCGCATCGCGCCCAGCACCTTCGTCGACAATTCGAACAGCGGTGCGCCCGAAAGGCCGCCCGTTTCTCGAACGCTCGCTGCCGTCAGCGTCGCGGGCCGGGAAACAGTCGTGTTGCCGACGATCAATCCTTCGATGCCGAATGACAGCGCGGCGTTGGCGATGTCGTCCATGGCCGCGTCGTCGATGTCGGGTGCGATCTTGAGCAGCAGCGCACGCGATTGTCCCAGCGTCGCGCGCGCCTCGGTCAGAAGGCCGAGCAGCCGCGCGAGTTCGTCCTTGTTCTGGAGCCCGCGCAATCCGGGCGTGTTGGGCGACGACACATTGATCGCGACATAATCGGCGAAAGGGGCGAGCCGTTCGAACGCCATGCGGTAGTCGTCGATGCGGTCGGCACTGTCCTTGTTGGCGCCGATATTGAGGCCGAGAATGCCGCGGCGCGCGCGCCCCGAAAGCCGATGCGCCGCAGGGTCCATTCCACGATTGTTGAATCCCATGCGGTTGATGACGGCGCGATCGCCGGCCAGGCGAAAAAGCCGCGGGCGGGGGTTGCCCGTCTGGGGCCGCGGCGTGATCGAGCCGCATTCGACGAAGCCGAAGCCGAGCTTCAGCATCGCGTCCGGCACTTCGGCGTCCTTGTCGAAGCCCGCCGCCAGCCCGATCGGATTGGGAAAGTCGAGACCGAATGCCGTCACGCCGAGGCGGGAATCGTCCTGCGAAGCCGCGGGAAGAAAAGGCGCCGACATCCGCAGCAGTTTCAGCGTCGCCCGGTGCGCCGTTTCCGGCGGCAGGCAGCGCAGAAGTGCCGCGCCGACGTCCATCAACATCTGGGCGAACTCTTTTGATTCTCCGATAGCAGTCTATCGCACCCGACAGGAACGCGGTGCGCGATCAAGGATAGCCCTGATCATGGCGGACCATCTGGTCGAAGCTCTGCAGATCGCCCGATTTGATCGTGTTCAGCAAGGTTCGCGACCGCGCCTGCACGAATTTCTCGTATTCGCTGTGCGGCGTGCCGGCTGCGGCCCTTGCGAGCGTGTCCTCGATCTCCTTGCGCTCGCCGTCCGAATCATACGCACCGAGCACGAGTGCGTATTGATAGCGCAGCACGAGATTGTTCGGGTCCACCGCAAAGGCCTTGGCGAAATATTCCTTTCCGGTTTTGACGTTCGCGCCGTAAATCCAGCCGGCGAGCGACGCGCCGCCATTGCGCACGATTTCGATGTTCCAGCCGCCCAACCCGGCAAGCGCCCAGGGGTTATTCGGATCCACGGCCAGCACGTCGTCGAGATTTTGCTTGGCCTCTTCGGCATATCCCCTATAGCGCGCGACGATCAGCCCGATGATGCGGGCTTCATAACCCAGAGTCACCGCGAGGTAGATATGGCCTTCGGGATATTTGGGATCGATCGCCATGGCCTTGCGCGCATAGGTTTCGGCGCGCTCGAGGCATTCGAGACAGGGCTGGTGCATCGTCTCGTCTGCGAGAACGGAACGCGTCGCCAGCGCGTAGCCCGCCGCGTCTCCCGCGGCCACGCCGGCCTTCTCGGCTTGCGCATATTTGCCGACGTTATAGAGCGCCAGCGCGCTGTTGCTGACGGCCGCGGCGCCCGTCGCCCACAGACACGCCGCCATCGCAAGCAGGGATGCGGCTCGCATCATGTGTTGCCCGCGAGTTCGCCGGCCAGCGCGCGGCGGATCAGGGCCGCCGTTTCCGCACAACCGAACAATGCCGCGAAGGAGCCGAACCGCGGCCCCTGCGTCTGGCCGAACAGCACTTCGTAGAGCGCCTTGAACCAGTCGCGCAGCGGTTCGAATTCGTATTTCTTGCCGATGGCGTAGACTCCGTTCTGGACGGTTTCCGCGTCCCGCTGCCCGGCCATGCCGTCAAGCGCGATGGCCAGTTCCTCCAGTGCCGCGCGCTCCTTTTCGCTCGGGGCGCGGTAACGCTTCTGCGGTTTGACGAAGTCCTCGTAATATTTGAGCGCGTGACCTACCAAACGGTCGAGCCCCGGATTGGTTTCCGGATTGGCGTCCGGTGCGTAGGCGCGGATGAACCCCCACAGCACATTGCGGTCGCTCGCGTTGGAAGCGCTGACGAGATTGAGCAGCAGCGCAAAACTCACCGGATAGGATTCCGCCGGCGGATTGCCCTGATGGATATGCCAGATCGGGCTCTCGAGGCGTTGCGCTTCGCCCATTTCGTTGGAGCGATAGTGCTTCAGGAGATCGATGTAGTCGTCGACCGCCTTCGGGATCACGTCGAAATAGAGTCGCTTCGCCGTGCGCGGCTTCTGAAACATGAACAGCGCGATGCTTTCTTCCGGCCCATAGTCGAGCCATTCGTCGACCGTGAGGCCGTTGCCGCGCGACTTGGAAATCCGCTCGCCGTTCTGGTCGAGGAACAGTTCGTAGTTGAAACCGTCCGGCGGCAGGCCGCCCAGCGCGCGCTGGATCTTGGATGCCAGTTCGACCGACGAAATCAAATCCTTGCCCGCCATTTCGTAATCGACGCCGAGCGCCTGCCAGCGCATCGCCCAATCGGCTTTCCATTGGAGCTTGCAATGGCCGCCGGTGACGGGAACCTCGGTCTTCTCGCCGTCTTCTTCGTAAACGACGGTGCCGCGTTGCGGATGCCATTCGAGGATGGGCACCTGAAGCACGGCTCCCGTGCGCGGCGACAACGGCAGGAACGGCGAATAGGTGGCGCGGCGCTCGGGCCCCAGCGTGGGCAACACGATGTCGCGCACTTTCTCGTAGTTCGCGAGTACGTCGAGCAGTGCGGCGTCGAAGCGGCCGCTTTTGTAGCATTCCGTCGAGCTGAGGAATTCGTATTCGAATTCGAAGCGATCGAGGAATGCCCGCAGCCGCGCGTTGTTGTGCGCGCCGTAACTTTCATGCGTGCCGAAGGGATCGGGAACCGAGGTCAGCGGCTGGCCCAGATGGGCGCGCAGCATCTCCTGGTTCGGCACATTGCCGGGAACCTTCCTCAATCCGTCCATGTCGTCGGAGAAGGAAATCAGCCGCGTCTTCACGTCGGACATGGCTTCGAAGGCGCGCCGGACCCAGGTGGTGCGGGCAACTTCGCCGAAAGTCCCGATATGGGGCAGGCCGGACGGTCCATAGCCCGTCTCGAAAAGTACATAATCCTTCGGTTTTGCCCCGACTGCGCGTTTTTCGACGCGCGCCAACACCTTGCGGGCTTCTTCGAAGGGCCAAGCATGCGCGGCGCGGGCGATTTCGTGCGAGACAGAGGCGGAAGTCATTGGAATTACTTAACCTTAAGCGTTTTGAAAGGGCCAAAAGCTAGGCTTGCGAAGGGGAGGCCGTCAATGACCGGGCCCGACGCGACGCCACCGACGACCGACGATGTCCCTGCGCCCGTAGCGCAGCGCGATGCGGCTGTCTTTTCCGATCGCATCGATATCCTCTACCGCCTTGGCCGCCATCATCTTTTTCTGCCGTTCTCGGCACTGTGCATCGCGGGCGTGTTGTACATCCAGATCGTCCCCATCTGGATCGCCGTGTTGCCGCTTCTGCTGCAGATCGCGGCGATGGTCTTTACCGGACAATTGGCGGAAGCCTATGACCGCCGCGACGCGCGCGATCCCGCAGCACTCTGGGCCAGGCGCTTTACGTTTGCGTCGGCGGTTTCGGGTGCGGCCTGGGGCGTGGGCGCGGTCTTCTGGTTCGCGCCGAATTTCTTTCCGGCACAAGCGTTCCTGACGCTGGCGATGCTGGGCATGACAGCGACCGAGTTCATCTCACGATGCAGCTATCGTCCGGCCTATCTTGCCCATGCAGCGCTGTCGCTGGGTCCGCTGGCCCTGATGCTGCTTCTGGCAGGCAATGTCTACGCCAGCATGTCGAGCCTGCTCGTGCTTTTTTTCGGCGGCGTGCTTTATTCCTATTGCGACGAAATCGCCGGACTGTTCGACGAGAGCATCCGGCTTCGCCGCGAGAACACCGACCTCGTGGTTCAGCTGTCGCACGAGAAGGGCGACGCCGAAACGGCCCGCGACCTGGCGGAAGCGAGCACGCGCGCCAAATCTGCATTTGTCGCAAATATCAGCCACGAAATCCGCACGCCGTTGAATGCGCTCCTCGGTATGGCGCAGCTTCTCGAACGCAGCGAGCTCGATCGCGCGCAAAAGAGCCACGTCAAAGTGCTGCTGGAAGCCGGTCGCAGCCTCAAGACCCTGCTGGACGATGTGATCGCGCTGTCGCGCGACGAAGGCGAGGACCGCCACGTTGTCGACGAGGATTGCGACGCGGCGCAGACAGCGCGAACGGTCGCGCGATTGCTGCAGCCGCGGGCCTGGGAGCGGCAATTGCGGCTTGGCGTGAGCGCTGCTTCGAATCTGCCGCGGGTCGCCGCCGATCCTCGCCGCGTGCGCCAGGTTCTGCTCAAGCTCGCCGACAATGCCATCAAATTCACTCCGCGCGGCGCCATCGAAATTCGCGTCGAGGCCGAAACGCGCGACGACGGCGGCCAGCGCCTGCGCTTTTCCGTCATCGACACGGGGCTGGGAATCCCGCCCGAAATGGCCGCCAGCGTGTTCGAACCTTTCGCGCCGGGCGACAATTCCTACACGCGCCGCAGCGAAGGCGCGGGCCTGGGCCTCGCAGTCGCCAAGCGCGTGATCGAAACGCTGGGCGGCGAAATCGGTTTTGAAAGCGAGCCCGGGCAGGGCTCGACATTCTGGTTCACGGTGCCCGCGATTGGCGGCGACCAGTCCGCGCAGGAAGAGGCAGCGGCCGCGGCCACGGATGTTTCGCCGCCCTGGGGATTGGCCTTGCTGGTCCGCATTGCCGATGAAAGCGCGCGCAAGCAGATCGCCAATATGCTCGAACCCTTCGGCAACCGGCTCGTGTTCGCCGAGAGCGTGGCCGAAGCGATCGGGCTGGCGGGGCGCGAAAGCTTCGACGCCATCGTCGTCAGCGCGCAGGATGCCGATTCCATGGTGTCGGCTCCGGGCGTCAAGGCACCGCTCCTCGCTCTGGTATCGAGCGGCATGCGCACGCCCGCGGCAGCCGGAGAAATGCTGCGTTGGCCTGCGCCGGCGAGCGCGCTTTACGGCGCACTGCGCGAACTGCTCGGGCGCGGCGCGGATTCAAGCGGCATGAGGCCGGATCCGGCCCAGCAGGCGACGGCCGCCATCGACGCACCGGCGTTTGCGGCGCTGGAGAAATCGCTGGGACTTCGCACCCTGATCGAGATTCTTCAGTCCTATATGACGACGGCGGAAGAGCTCTGCACGAAGCTCGACCAGGCCAGCGAAAACGAAGACTGGGACGAAGCGGCCCGCATTGCGCAGGACATCGCCGGCGCGGCAGGCGGCCTTGGTCTCGCCGCTCTGACCACGGCCGCGCGCGGCTTCACGCAACGGGCGCGCGAAGGCGATACCGGGCTCGATTTGCGCACTGCCGCCCGGACTATCGCCGCCGAGCATGCGCGCGTTTCGCGGGCTCTCGCCAATCTTTATCCCGAACTCGCGGCCTGATCCCGGCTGTCCCAACGGATGAACGCCGGATGAACGCGCCCGCCAGAGTTGGTTCAGTCTGACTGCTGCAGGATCGCGATGTTGCTGTTGCGCCGATCCACGAACGGGTCGTGGCGCACACAGCAAAAAGAGGAGATCGCCATGAGCAGGAAAGTTTGTCTTTCGATGATCACCCTGGCCATGCTGTTCACGCTGGCCGGATATGAAGCCGCCAATGCCCTCAATCCGCAGCCGCTGCCGCCGCGCCGG
This sequence comes from Rhizomicrobium sp., assembly GCA_050010235.1. Taxonomy (GTDB): domain Bacteria; phylum Pseudomonadota; class Alphaproteobacteria; order Micropepsales; family Micropepsaceae; genus Rhizomicrobium. Next base: position 5,710 of record JBEKLK010000082.1, on the reverse strand, counting down.
ATGCCGACCGCCACGGTGTCAATGCCGCACGGCCAGACGTCCGGCATCCATCGCCTCAATCCCCAGCCCTTGCCTCCGGGCTGAGCATCTCTTTGGGACGTGCCGCCTTGCCGCTCCGGTGACTTTTTGCCGGAGCGGCAGATGGCTCGCCGAAGATCGGCGCGACTTTCCCCGCTGCAATCGTGCATGATCGCATCCGATTTTTCCCGGATGCGTCGTTGAACCAAGATTTCGACATTCCTGCTCTTGTGCCCGCGCCGGGGGGCGCCATCGTCGAGGCCGCCGATGGTTCCTGCCGGATGGTGCCGATCGATGACGCGCGCGCGCTGTTCCGCGCCGGAGAGGTGCTCGTGGCGCATGGGGCCTTCGTGGCCGGACGCCTCAAGACCGCGCCGCGGGAGCCATTGTACGACGTGCTCGAACTGTTTGCCTTCGTGCGGCCCGGCGTTCCGTTCGTGCCGAGTCCCGTGGGTCTTGCGCGCGCGCTGGGTCTGGAAATTCCGCACAACGCGGAAGAGCAGGTGCGTGCGTTGCGCCAGGCCGCGAACCGGTTGCTGGAAGAGCTTCGCGGCCAACCCGAAGCGTTTCGCACACGCGCACGCGCGCTTGCCGCGTTGCTCACGCGTTCGGGCTGGCGCTGGGGTGCCGCGGTGCTGCGCGTCACGGGCGAGCCGGAGAAATCGTCGTCGCCGATTGCGGGCCTCGAAGTCTGGCGCGAACTGCCCCAATGGGAAGACGACGCGCCGCCCGCGAAGCCAAGCTCGCTGCCGGTGGCCGTCGATGAAACGCGCCAGCGGCTTGCCATGCTGGTGGGCGATGCGGGCGAAGCGCGTCCCGAGCAGGGGGACTATGCCGAAGCGGCAGCCTATGCATTCGGTCCGCGGGATCGTGCGGGTTCGCCCAAAGTGGCGCTGCTCGAAGCGGGGACCGGCATCGGCAAGACGCTGGGCTATCTCGCGCCGGCGAGTTTGTGGGCGGAGAAAAACGGTCCCGGCCTCTGGATCTCCACCTACACGCGCAATCTGCAGCGGCAGATCGTGCAGGAGCTGGCGCGCCTCTATCCCGATCCCGCCGAGCGCGAAGAGAAGGCAGTCGTCCGCAAGGGCCGCGAGAATTATCTGTGCCTGCTCAATTTCGAAGATGCCGCCAAGCGCAGCGCACTTGCGCCCGGACAGCGCACGGTGGCGCTGGGCCTGATCGCGCGCTGGATCCAGGCCACATCCGACGGCGATATTTCCGGCGCGGGCTTTCCCGCCTTTCTCGCGGCGTCGTTTCCGGTGCGCGAAATCACGGACCGGCGCGGCGAATGCATTTACGCTGCCTGTCCGCATTACCGCGCCTGTTTCATCGAGCGCGCGATCCGGCGCTCGCGCCATGCCTCGATCGTCGTCGCCAATCATGCGCTGGTGATTGCGCAAGCCTCGCAGGATTGGCTTGCGGCGGACGAAACGACGGACACGCCTCCCGAGCGGCGCGTGCGCTATGTGTTCGACGAGGGCCATCATCTGTTCGACGCGGCGGATTCCGGATTTGCGGCGCTCATTTCGGGCACGGAGATGGCCGAGTTGCGGCGCTGGATCCGGGGCGCGGAGGGCCGCGCGCGCAGCCGCATGCGCGGTCTGCAGGAACGCCTGAAGGATTTGATCGCCGACGACGACGTCGCGGAATCGGCGCTGGAAGAAACCCTTGCGGCTTCGGGCGCGCTGGCGGGCGAGGGCTGGATGGGCCGGATCGCCGGCGGCGGCCCGCGCGGGCCGGGCGAGATTTTCCTGGCGGCCGCCTATCAGCATGTGCGTGCCCGAACCGAAGATCGCGACGCGTTCTATTCCCTGGAAGCGGATACCGAACCGCTGGGCGACGAAACGATTGCGGCGGCGCGCGCGCTGGGCGCCGGCATGAAGCGCATCGCCACGCCTCTTGCGCGGCTCGCCAAATCCTTGCGGGCGCAGATCGCGGACAAGTCCGAAGACCTTGAAAGCTATAGCCGCGCCCGGATCGAGGCGGCGGCCCGCGGGCTCGAACGTCGCGCGAAGCTGATCCTGCCGGCCTGGATCGCGATGCTCGATGCGCTGGAAACGGGCGAGCGGCGCGAGGAATTCGTCGACTGGTTCGAGATCGAGCGGGAAGACGGTCGCGATTTCGACGTCGGGTTGTGGCGGCACTGGATCGATCCGACGATCCCGCTGTCGGGCGAAGTGCTGGCGCCCGCGCATGGCGCGCTGATCACCTCGGCGACGTTGCGCGATGCGGAGTCCGGCGGCGACGATTGGCAGTCGGCCGAAGTGCGCACCGGTGCCGCCCATCTGCCGGAGCCTGCGCGCCGCGCCAGCTTCGGATCGCCGTTCGACTATGCCGAGCAGGCCCGCATCTTCATCGTGCGCGATGTGGAGCGCCGCGATCCTGCCGCACAGGCCGCCGCCTATCGCGAATTGTTCCTGGCCGCGGGCGGGGGCGCGCTGGGACTGTTCACGGCCGTGCGCGCCTTGCGCGCCGTGGAGGAACGCGTCGCGGGTCCCCTCGCCGATGCGGGGCTCACGCTCTATGCCCAGCATGTCGACCGCCTCGATACCGGCGCGCTGGTCGATCTGTTCCGCGCGGAAGAGAACGCCTGCCTGCTCGGCACCGATGCGTTGCGCGACGGCGTCGATGTGCCGGGACGTTCGCTGCGCCTCGTCGTGTTCGACAAGGTGCCGTGGCCCAAGCCCACGATCCTGCACAAAGCGCGTCGCGCCCGCTTCGGACAATCCTATGACGATCTGCTGACGCGGCTGCGGCTCAAGCAGGCGTTCGGACGGCTGATCCGCAGCCAGACCGACCGCGGATGCTTCGTGATCCTGGAATCCGCGACGCCGTCGCGATTGCTCTCCGCCTTTCCGCCTGAAACGCCGGTCAAACGGTGTGGACTCGCGGAAGCGATCGCGGAGGTGCGCGCGTTCCTGCACGAGGGCCGTGTTTAGAGCGGCGCCGGAATTGCGCGGCCCCCCATCCGTCCGCCTCGCAACTGCGAGGCGTCCACCTTCCCCCGCAAGGGGGGAAGGCTAGAAAGTATTCGCGGGCTCTTCTTTTTTTGACCTTCCCCCCTTGCGGGGGAAGGTGGCGCGCGGCGTTAGCCGCGTGACGGAAGGGGGCGGCGCCATTCAACTCAATCCGAAACTACTCCGACGATCACTCCGCCTTCTGCGCCAGCACCCAATCCATCACCGGGTCGCGGCCCGCTTTTACGTCATCCCATGTCGGAATGATTTCTTTTGCGGGCCGCACCGCGTTTTCGCCGTGCTTGCGGAATTCGTAGTAGAGCGTCGAGGCGCGGATCACGAGGTGCGAATTGGGCAACCGGAACTGGCGCGGCTCCTGGTACGAATTCGGCCGCTCGCCAATCGTCTGGCCCGCCAGGATGGCATTCGTCTCGTCCGCGAATTGCGCGGCATTGTTCATCGCCGCCGAAAAGGTCAGCGGCCCGATCAGCACGAAAAGATGGCCTTTGCGGTTGAGGTCTGGCCGCGCTTCGATCGGCTTCACCAGTGCGGCATAGCCCACCGTATTGTCGCCGCCGCCATTGTCGCGCATGTCGATGATGAGTTTGGTCGAATGAGTCCGGTCGATCAGCGCGAACATCGCCGTCGCGTTCGCCGCCAGGTCCTGATAGGCGCGCCAGCCGCAATAGACGGCTTTGTTTTCCGGCAACGCCTTGCACCAGAACGGCGCGTCCTTCTTCTGGAAGCGCAGTGCTGCATCGGAATAGCCGGATTTCATGTCGACGCTCTGATCCGGCGCAAGGCCTTTCACGTCGAGATCGAAAACGCGCCCGGAATCGTCCTGAAGCGTATAGAGAACGTGATTGCGGTCGGGCACGACGTCGAGGCCGTGCAGCGCGTAGCCCCGGGACAGATAGACGAGCGCGTCTTCCTGGCGCAGCGCCATCAGTTCCGCCTGCGACGTGAGCGTCAGGACGCGCGGCCAGACATCGGCGATCGGCATGTCGCCCACTTTCAGGAGCCGCGCGCCAAGCGCGGATTCGAGGCCCGGACCGACGGCGGAAATCCGGAAATCGTCGCCGAAGCGCGCAATCTCGATCGGCATGACCCTGCGATCCGGCGGCGGCGTGCCCACGCCGGTATGGCCGTCGCCGATCGATTTGACGATCTGCTGCAGGCCCACAAAGATTTCGTCGGCATTGGCGGTGTCGATGCGTCTGTCGAGGGCCGCCACCTCGGCGTCGAACGTGTCTTTCGAAATGAAGAAGTACGCATTGGCGTGGCGTCTGGGCAATTCGGTGGCGAGAAACTGCAGATCGGCGTGCCACTGGGCTGGAGTCAGATTGAGGTTCGGCGTCAGCGCATCGGCGCCGAGCGCATCGCCTGTGCGCCGGAGCGCAATCGTTCCCGAGTCGCCGGCCAGGACGAAGCTGCCGGAGAGCATATCGCCCGCGCGCTTTGCTGCGAGCGTGCCGAGCGAGGCGCCGCTGTCGAAATCGACGGTGACGCGGCCATCCTCGACCGTCGCGGACTTGACGGGAAAGTCGCCCATGGAGGTGAAGATCTGTGCCGCGATGTGACCGGCGTCGCAGTAAAGGTTCAGCGTCACATCCGCCTTCGTGCCGCCGGGCGTGCTGGCGACGCCGGTGTAGAGCCCGGCGATATCGGAGCGCGCGCAGGGCGGCGCGGCTGTCGCCGCCGCAGGCAGCAACAGAACAATGACCAACGCCTGCCAAAAGGTCTTCATCGAAGTCTCTCATCCATGCCGCGCCGGAGAGCCTTTCACGCTATTGCTCGTTTGGCGGCGTGGCGATTGCGCAGGTGGGCCCCATGAACGGCGCATGGCTCGGGTCGCGGCAAACGGCGGAAGCGGCGGTGAAGGACGCAAGCTGTCGCTATATTTGACTCGCGATCTTCTCTCACCCCGGTCTTCCGGACTTGACGAAAATCTCATCGGTCGGTGCCGGCAAGTGCTTTGCGGTAATCCAGTCGCGAACGACGTCGAAGAAGGCAGGTGCAATTCGCGTCGATGTATCGCCGGCGCGCGGTGTGGCAATCATGCCGTGATCGGCGTGCCGGATGACGACCAGGTCGATGTCCGGCTTGGCGGCTTCGATGTTTCCGATGATGGCGGCCGTTCGCGCGCTCGGCGCGGTGTGATCTTCGCCGGCCAGCACCCAGAGCTGCGGCGCGGACACCGCATAGATCGCCGGTATGGGATTATATCCGAACATCGTATCGTCCGCGCCGCTGCGCCAGGTCTGCTCGATCTGGGCCAGCGGTTGCGAAAGCAGAACGCCGGTTTCCGAATTGGTGCGGATGGCCTTCAGCCACGCTTCGCCGCCAAACCGCTTTTCGAGCAGCGCAAACCGGGCCCATCCGGATTGCGCGTGTGACGTCAGGATCCCGGCGGTCGCGTCGCTGAGCATGCGGGCCTCTTGAAGTTCGCGATCGCCGTAGCCCGCGGCTTTCACTTCGTCGGCGACGACGTCGCGATCCTGGGCCGTGATGCCTTCCGCCAGGCCATAGCCGACGATGACAAACGAGACTGCGGTTTTGGTTGCGGCGAGCGGGGCGACCCAGCCTCCCTGGCTCACGCCGAATAACCCGATCCTTGCGACGCCGGGCATAAGACGTCGCACTTCACCGACAGCGGCCACGGTGTCCTGGGCGCGAAGATCGAAATTGGCGGTGGAGGTGCCGGACGACGAACCGGTGCCGCGTTTGTCGGTGGT
>JBEKLK010000081.1:0-11481 GCA_050010235.1 Rhizomicrobium sp. | reverse complement strand
CGCGCGCCTTTCGCCAGCGCAGGCGCGAGACGGCACGCAAGCAGCATGTGCCCCAGGTGGTTGGTGCCGAATTGCGATTCGATATGGCCCATGATGCGCCGCTCCGGCGTCGCCATGATGCCGGCATTGTTGATCAGGATGTTCAACGGGATGCCGCGCTTCACGAACGACTCGGCGAAGGCGCGCACACTGGCGTAATTCCCGAGATCGAGATCGGCGATTTCGACGGCATTGTTCTTCGTCGAGGCGCGGATCTCGGCAGCGGCTTTCTCACCCGCCTCGCGGGAACGCACTGGCATGATCACGCGAGCGCCCGCGCTTGCCAGCGCACGCACGGTTTCCACGCCGAGACCCGAAGACGCGCCGGTGACGATGGCGGTCCGGCCTTTGAGGTCGCCGCCGCGAACGACGTCGCCCGCTTGCGTCCTGGCGTCGAACGGCGAAGCGACGGGTTTCTGCGGCAGGGGCATCGAACTCTCCGATATGTGTTTCAAAAAGACTACCGCCGCCGGGCCCGCGCGCATAGCGAATTGCCGGTTGTCGCTCTAAGATATTGCGTCAGGGTGTTCGGAGAAAAGGGATGAGCGAGGACATCGTCTTCGACGCGAGCGGTTCGCGCGACAGCATCTATCGCGAGATTCTGCCCCAGATCGAAGCGCTTCTGAGCGGCGACGAAATCGCCGATTTCGCCAATGTCGCGGCCGTCCTGAAGCAGGTCTTCGGATTCTTCTGGGTGGGATTCTATCGCACGACCGAGCCCGAACTCCTGACCGTGGGGCCTTATCAGGGCGATCTGGCATGCCTGGAGATCCCGTTCGACCGCGGCGTCTGCGGCGCGGCAGCGCGGACGCAAAAGACCATCGTCGTTCCAAACGTCGACGAATTTTCCGGTCACATCGCGTGCAGCAGCCGGGCCCGCTCGGAAATCGTCATCCCCTTCGTGCGCGACGGCAAGACCCGCTTTGTCCTCGACATCGACAGCGACAAGCTCGCCGATTTCGACGAGGTCGACCGGAAATATCTCGAGCGCATCGTGGCGATGATCGGCCGGGCATAGTGGATCGTCGGCGATTCCTCTAATACGTTCGGACAACGGGCAGTGGAGACAATCATGGCTTTGCGGGCGCCGCTCGATCGCCGCCGCGTGTTGCAGGGGTCGGCGAGCTTTGCGGGTTTGGGTGCGCTCGGTCTCGCGGGCTGCGCTACGCAAACCAATACGAACACCTCCGGTCTTCCCGTCTACGACATCGTGCCGCCGCTCGCACCCATTCGGGCAGAGGTTGACCGCCTGTTCGACATCACCGTCTGCCTGCGGCCGTTCCGGGCCGCCGGACCGAGGCTCGACACGGAGCAGATCGGTCATGCGCTTGTCGTGCACAATTACGGACATGGCGGCAGCGGCTGGTCGCTCTCCTGGGGCTCGGGCACCATCGCCGTGCAAAAGGCGATGGCGGGAAGCCCCCGCAAGATCGCCGTCGTCGGTTGCGGCGCGCTCGGGCTCACGTCTGCGATCCTCGCGCAATCGGCCGGCGCGGAGGTCACCATCTATTCCCGCGATCTGTTGCCCGACGCGCGGTCGTTTCGCGCCACCGGAACCTGGACTCCCGATTCCCGCATCGCGCTGACGAGCGCAGCCGGCCCGCAATTCGGCGATCTGTGGGAGCAGATGGCGCGCATCTCGTTCAAGACCTATCGGCGTTACCTGGGCCTGCCCGGTACGCCCGTGGAATGGACCGACCGTTACTTTCTGTCGGACGTATCACCGGAAGAGGCCGCCAGGAATCGCGCGCCCGATCCGCTGGGATTTGCAAACTACGAAGACCGCATTCGCGATCTGACTCCGGCCGTGCAAAGCCTGCCTCCCGGCAGCACGCCGTTTCCCACGCGCTATGTGCGGCGCACATCGTCCATGCAGTTCAACATCGCCGATTACGGCCGCACCTTGATGAGCGACTTTCTGGGCGCCGGCGGCAAGATCGAGCGAAAGGAATTTCACAGCCCCGCCGAATTTGCGCATCTGAAGGAGAAGGTCGTCATCAACTGTCCGGGCTATGGCGCACGCGCGCTGTGCAAGGACGAGTCGATCGTGCCGGTGCGCGGCCAGATCGGTTGGCTCATTCCCCAGCCAGAAGTGAATTACGGCCTCTATTACAACGGCGTCAGCGTGATCTCGCGACGCGACGGCATCGTGGTGCAGGAACTCGAAGGGGGCGACATGCGCGGTTATGGCGACGACAACGAAACCATCGACCGCGCGGAATCCGAAAAGGCCGTGGCAACCGTCGCGGAGCTCTATTCGCGGTTCGGATCGCCAGCGAAAAGCTGATTTGATACTCGCTAGCGGCTTATCTCTACATGGTTCCCCGCGCGAGCATCATGTGGTGGCGGGCGTGATGCATTCCTTCCGCCATCATGCCGATCAGGCCGAGCGCTTTTGCCTTTTCGAGTCCAAGGGCCGATTTCGCAGTCAATTCGATCAGAGCGCCTTCGGACGTGCGCGTGGCATCCATATGCCAATCGGGAGTATCGCCGGCCATTGCGGCGTGCATGAGCACCATGCGTTGAATCGAGTCGCGAACATCGCCGTCGCCGGAAACACGGATGCGTTCGCCGGTCGATGTGGGTTCGTAGGCGATTTTGGCATGAAGCGTCACGTTGTCCATGTCGATCAGATGGGCGCGGAGCGCATCGATGTCGACCCTGGACCAATCCGTCTTGGGATCGGCATCCAGGATTTCGACGATTTCGTGAATCGCGCCGAACGCGCTCTGCCCGGATTCGGCCGGAACAATTTGCGAAGCCGTATGTGCGGCGTCGCCCATCTGCATGCGGCTCATCGAATCTTGCGCACCGGCGGCCGGAGCAACAAGCAGGCACGTACCGGATACCAGCATCGCGTAAATGATCTTCATGGTTTTTCTCCTTCAAGCCGACGCGATCATCGCAGCCGCGCCAGTGTTGTGATATGATTTGAATCATGGCAGGAGATTTTCTCGCGATTCTCGACAAATCCGACGCGGGCAAGACGTTAGCGCTCGGTGCGGGCCAGTCCGTTTTCCGACAGGGGGAGCCGATCCGCTGGCTCTATCGAGTCCTTTCCGGGCGCGTGCGCCTTTCGCGGGTTCTCGCGCGCGGCCCCGAAATTGCCTTGGCCCGGGCCGGAGCAGGCGACGTCCTCGCCGAAGCTTCGGTGTTCGCGACTCACTACCACTGCGATGCGATTTCCGAAGCGCAAAGCCAAGTCCATCGCTATCCGATGCGTGACATCCGCAATTTGCTGAAGCGCGAGCCCGAATCGGCGATGGCCTTCAGTTCGCATCTCGCCGCCGAGTTGATGGATTTGCGCGCGACGGTGGAGATTCGGGCGATCCGGCGCGCCGACGACCGGTTGCTGGCGTGGCTTCGCTTCCGGTCTCGCGGCAACCCGCCCGCCTATGTTGGAAAAGGAATGTGGCCCGGCGTGGCGAAGCAGATAGGGCTTACCGGTGAATCTCTCTATCGGGCCCTGGCGCGTCTGGAGCGGGCCGGCAAGATCACACGCACTGATGGTAACGTGGTTCTGGCGAAGGGCCGTCAAGCCTCTTAATGCGCCGCGAGTTCGTGGATCTGGCTGTTGGCGAGCGTGAGCTTGGCGATGGAGAGATCGCCGGTGCGTTCCAGTTCGCCCAAAAAGCTGCGCGTGCGTTCGAGCGCATCGGCATGTTGCTCGGCCCAGGCCTTCACCGCGTCCGCACCGTCCGACCGTGCGCTCGCCGTCTTCGCATCGATCGACGACAGCGCATCGGCCGTCAGCCCGCGCTGACCGGCGAACAGATCGTCCACGATGCGCCGGATCGCGAGACGATCCCAATGCTCGACAGCCGCGATGCGCGAGGCGAGCCCCCGCAAACGGTCGAGGCCGATGGTGGCGCCCACGGCGAAATAGGCACCTGCCACGACGTCGAGCGGCAACCCGCGCGCATGGGCGAGCAGCGCGATTTCCGGCGCGCCGCCCAGAAGCGGCAGCACCGCGATGTCTTCGGCCACGTCGAGAGGCGCGCCCGCCTTCTGCAGCTCGGCAATGCGCGCTTCGGTGTCGTGTGCCTCATAGGGCGAAACGAGCGTCGAGAACGTGCCGCGCAGGCTTTCCACACCCGCGCGATAGCGCGCGATCGTGTCGCCCAGATCGGCATTGGCCGGCACATTGACGAGGAACCACAGGCCCAACCGCCGCAGCAATTGCGCCAGATCGGCATACATCCCCGTCTGCACGGCGGCCGGCACGCGCAGATCGAGCGCATCGATGCGCGATTTGAGCGCGGAGAGCGCGAACGCGCCTTCGGCCAGCACGAAGGCGCGCGCCACGCGTGCGGCCGGCGCGCTCGATATTTCTTTCGTGCGATGGATGAACACGGGGCCTGCGAGATTGACGATCCTGTTGGCGAGCGAGGTCGCCACGATCTCGCGCCGCAGCCGGTGGTGAATCAGTTCGTCGGGAAAGCTCGTCACGGCGGCCTGCGGGAAGTAGCCCGCCAGTTCCGACGTGAAATAGGATTGATCGGGCAACTCGCTCGCCACGATCTCGGCATCGAGATCGAGCTTGGCATAGGCGAGCAGCACGGCAAGCTCGGGACGCGTCAGCCCGCGATTGTCGGCGCCGCGCTTGCGCAAATCCTCATCGCTGGGCAGGAATTCGACCGCGCGGTCGAGCTTCCCGCGCCGCTCGAGATCGTGGATGAAGCGGCCATGCGAATCGAGATCGTGATGCGCGCGCGTGAGCGCCACGGAGAGCGCAAGCGTCTGGTCGTAATTGTCCTTCAACACATGGGCGGCGACATCGTCGACCATGCTGTTGAGAAGATCGTCGCGGGCAGGCCCCGTCAGCTCGCCGCGGCGCAAAGGACCGCTCAGTAAAATCTTGAGATTGACTTCATGGTCCGAAGTGTCGACGCCGGCCGAATTGTCGATTGCGTCGGTGTTGAGGCGACCGCCCTTCAATGCATATTCGATGCGCCCCAATTGCGTCGCGCCCAGATTGGCGCCTTCGCCCACCACTTTCGCGCGCACCTCGCGTCCGTCGATGCGCACGGCATCGTTGGCGCGGTCGCCCACGTCGAGATTGCTCTGCTCCTCGGCCTTGATGAAAGTGCCGATGCCGCCGAACCACAAGAGATCGACATCGGCCTTGAGCAGCGCCTTGATGAATTCGGCAGGCGAGGCTTTCGCCACGCTCAATCCCGACAGTGCCTGCATCTCCGGCGACAGCGCGATTTCCTTTGCCGTCCGCGGGAAGATGCCGCCACCCTTGGAGATGGCCTCCTTGTCGTAATCGGCCCAGCTCGAGCGCGGCAGATCGAACATGCGCTGCCGTTCGGTCCAGCTTCGCGCCGGATCCGGATCGGGATCGACGAAAATGTGCCGGTGATCGAAAGCGGCGAGCAGTTTCGTTTTCTTCGACAACAGCATGCCGTTGCCGAACACGTCGCCCGACATGTCGCCCACGCCGACGCAGGTGAAAGCCTCGCTCTGGATGTCGCGGCCCAATTCGCGGAAATGGCGCTTGACCGCTTCCCACGCGCCTTTGGCCGTGATGCCCATTTTCTTGTGGTCGTAGCCGTGGCTGCCGCCGGAGGCGAACGCGTCGCCCAGCCAGAATCCGCGGCCTTCGGCGATGCCGTTGGCGATGTCGGAGAACGTGGCCGTGCCCTTGTCGGCAGCGACCACGAGATACGGATCGTCCCCGTCGTGACGCACGATGCCGGCCGGCGGCACGACACTGCCGTCGGGATGGATGTTGTCGGTCAGGTCCAGCAGCGCGTTGATGAAGGTCTTGTAGGCGGCGATGGCCGCTGCCTGCACGTCTTCGCGCGTCGCATTGACGGGAAGCTGCTTGGGATAGAAGCCGCCTTTCGAGCCGACGGGTACGATGACGGCGTTCTTCACCTGCTGCGCCTTGACGAGACCCAGCACTTCGGTGCGGAAATCTTCGCGCCGGTCCGACCAGCGGATGCCGCCGCGCGCCACCTTGCCGAAGCGCAGATGCACGCCTTCGACCTGCGGCGAATAGACGAAAATTTCGACCATGGGCCGCGGCGCGGGCAATTCGTCCAGCTTCTGGCTGTCGAGCTTGACGCACAGATAGCGGGGGAAACTTCCCTTCGCATCGCGCACATAAAAATTCGTGCGCAGGCTGCAATCCACGAAATTGCGGAAGCGGCGTACGATGCGGTCGTCGTCGAGACTGGGCACGTCGTTGAGCGCGGCCGCAATGCGTTCGTCGACCGTCTTGATGCGCGCCTCGCGATCCTTCACGTCGAGATCGTGGCGGGCGTGGAACAGGTCGACGATCAGAGCCGCGATATCGGGATTGCGCGCGAGCGCGTGCTCCATGTAGTCCTGGCTGAACCCAAAGCCGGCCTGGCGCAGGAATTTTGCGGCCGTGCGAAGGATGGTCACGTCGCGCCAGGAAAGACCCGCGCCGACCACCAGCCGGTTGAAGCCGTCGCTTTCCGCTTCGCCCGACACCACCGCGTGAAAGGCTTCTTCCAGCCGCGTCTTAATGTCGGCCAGATCGGCTGCAGCGCTGTCAGCCCGCTCCATCAGGAAATCGAGTACGGCCGCTTCGCCCTGCCAGCCGTCGCCGGCCTTGAGCGAGACGGGATAGGAATCCTCCGCGATCACCTTGAAGCCGAGATTCTCGAACACCGGCAAGGACGCCGAGAGCGGCAGCACGGAGCCCAGCACATAGAGCTTGAGCCTGAGCGAAGCATGGGGATCGAGCGCAAGCCGGTAGGCGCGCGCCTTGATGCCGGCCGCGTCGCGCGCCCGCAGCAGAAGATCGAGTTCGTTCAGATCGCGCACCGCTTCTTCGGCCGAGAACGCATCGCGATAGCGCGCGGGAAACGCGCCTGCGTGGCGGTGGAACAGGCGCAAACCTTCCGCCTCGCCATGCTCCTTGATCAGGGCATCGGCAAAGCCGTCTTCCCAGGTGCGGATCGCGGCGCGGATATCGGCTTCCAGCACGCGAATGTCGACCTCGGGACGCGGTCCCTGATTGCGGCCGACGATGTAATGCACGCGCGCCAGCATCGATTCGTCGATGGTCGGCGTGGCGGCGGACGGCCGTCCGTCGAACGCTTTCGAGAGGATCGCGTGGATCTTTTCGCGGACTTCGGTGTCGTAGCGGTCGCGCGGCACGAAGACGAGGACGGAGACGAAGCGGTCGAAACGGTCGAAACGCGCGAACACGCGCACCTTCGGCCGTTCGCCCAGGCGCAAAACGCCGAGCGCGGTGGCGAACAATTCGTCTTCGCCGATCTGGAACAGTTCGTCGCGGGGAAAATTGTCGAGGATATGGGCGAGCGCCTTGCCGTCATGGCTGTTCGGTTCGAGCGCCGCCTGTTCGCGGACATGCTCCACCTTCTGGCGCAGCAGGGGAATGTCGCTGGGCCTGCGGCTATAGGCACCCGACGTGAACAGGCCCACAAAACTGTGCTCGCCCGAAAACGCGCCGTTCGCGTCGAACAATTTGACGCCGATATAATCCATATGCACGCGGCGATGCACATAGGAACGCTGGTTGGATTTGGTGACGATAAGCGGTTGCGGCTGCTTGAGGAAAGCGCGCACTTCCGGGGTGAGCTGGCCGTGCTTGTCGCCGCGCTGAATGGCGTGCGCATCCTCGTCGGAGAGAACGCCGAGGCCGCTGCCGTCGATCGTCCGGAGCTGGCCGCCGTCGTCGCCGTCGCGATACGCATAGTCGCGGCTGCCGAGAAAGGTGAAATGATCCGCCGACAGCCATTCGAGGAACGCCACGCTCTCGGCAAGCTCTTCAGCGGACACCGGCGGCGGATTCGCCTTGAGCGCCGCGATGGATTCCAGCAGGTGCGCGCGCATCTTGCGCCAGTCGCGCACCGCAAGCCGGACCTGGCCGAACACATTGCGGGCACCCTCTTCCAGCGCCGAGCGGCGCTCCGCGTCGAGCATGGGATCGAGCACCAGCACGATCACGCTTTCTTTCGTCCGCGCGCCGGAATCGTTGCGCCGTCCTTCGGCATCGCGCGCCACGAACATGATCGGGTGGAACAGCGCATGCACGCGCGCGCCATAGGCGTTCATTTCCGCCATCAGCGAATCGAACAGAAACGGGCTGTCGTCATTGACGGCGACAAGCACGATCTCGCGGCGCGTGAGCTCCGCCACCTGCGCCTGGAATTCGAATGTCGTGACGAGCGTCTCGCCGGGCTTGCGCAGCGCCGATTGCGCAAAAACGAGGCTTGCGAGGGCGGCCAGGGATTCCGGCGTGTAGCGCGTCAGGTCTTCCGGGGAGGCGCCCCGATAGAACGCGTCGAAGAAGGCGGTAAGGTCTGGCTCGGCGGACTTCAGGATGGAGGCGGCGGCGGTCAGTTCCTTGACGGCGCGGGCTTCGACTTCATGGGCGGTGACGGCGGCGTCCGCGGAATCGTTGCGGAGCGCGTGGGCTGCAGGAGAGGTCATGGTCATCCATTCGGGGGCAGGCGCGCGAACCGGGACCTTCGGGACCTCGTATTTTGCGCGCGACTAGGCGTTTCCTCGACATCCACTCTAAGGGAGGACGCCAAGGTTTCGGTTAACGGCGCGGACAGTACTGCCGCGGCGTGGCATTCGAAAGACGGAAATGGGGCGGACTCAGCCGACCGGAAGCCCGGCGAGATCGGGCACGCGGGGCCGAACCGCCAGCCTTTCGGCGATCTGGACGGCCGCCACGGCTGCCGCGCCTGCGACCAGCATGGCTGTCATGTCCACCAGACCGCCCTGGAATGGCCGCAGGATTGCGGCAAAGGCCGAGAGCGTTACGGCAGGAACGAGGAAACACAGCGTCATGTCGCGAACCCGGAGGACCGCACCGATCAGGGCCGACGTGCCGACACCGAACGCCAGAAGGACCATGAGACTGACATTGGCCGGCAGCACCAGCATTGCGCCTGCGCCAAACGCAAAACCCGCATAGACGAGCGTGGCCGACAGATCGCCGGCAAAACCCTGCAAGGTCCCAAGTTCGAACGGGGCGCGGATCGCCTTGGCATAGGCGCGTGCGCCGACGCCGATTCCGGCAGCGACCAGCACCAGCCACGTGGCGAGTTCTGCGACCGGTGCCGTCGATGCCGCAAGCGCGACCGTGACGAAGGCGGACGCAGCCACCGCCGCGGCGACATAGGGCGCGCGGCCCAGAAGATTGGCGAGAAGCGCTGTCTTGGCCGCTTCGTCGTGCAATTGCGACAGGCGGGTCAGGTAGCCCCGAGCCAGGGATGGCGCGCTCTCGGCTTCGCGTGGCTGGAGATCGGGAAGGGACGTCGCGCGCTGGATGGCCGCCATAGTGACCTCGTCAAATCGCCGGCATTCGGGGGACATACGCTCTGCCGGGCACGTTAAGAATGTCTTAAAGACGTTCCGTCCGCCGATTCGGTTTCGCGGGATTCGCGCTATCCACAGGTTCGTCGCAGGCTTGCCACAGCATCACATGAACGCAGCGATCGTCTTCGACCTCGAATTCACGGCCTGGGCGGGCTCGCTGGAGAACCGTTGGCTCCGGCCCGGCGAGTTCAAGGAAGTGGTGCAGATCGGGGCGATCAAGGTCGATGCGGATTCGTTCGACGAGATCGCGCCGTTCGATGCGCTGGTGCGGCCGCGGATCAATCCTGCGATCTCGGACTATCTCGCGAATTTGACTGGCATCACCAACGCGGCGATCTCCCAGCGCGGAACCGATTTCCTGCCCGCCTATGAGCGCTTCGTCGCCTTTGCGGCCGGCGATCCGATCGTGGCGTTCGGACGCGACGATCTGGTGCTCACGCACAATCTGCGGCTCTACGGCATCGCCGGCGCGCCGGCCTTGCCGCGCTACGTCAACATCGCACCGTGGCTCGCGGCCAACGGCGTCGATCCGCGCGGTCTGCACGCATGCGATATCGCGCAAGCTTCCGGCGCCATATTCGAAGGTCGCCGGCATGATGCACTGGACGATGCCCGTTCCGTGGCGCTGGGCATCAAGACGCTGATCGCGCGCGGCGCATGCAATCCGTTGCTGCCGTGACGGGCGAAGCCGACAAGATCATCCGCCGCCTGCGCCTCAAACCACATCCCGAAGGCGGCCATTATCGCGAGACCTTTCGCGACGGCGCAAAGCGCGGACGGGCGTATTCCACCGCGATCTATTTCCTGCTCCGGTGCGGCGAAGAATCGCGCTGGCATCGCATCGATGCGGCGGAGGTCTGGCACTTCTATGCGGGCGCACCGCTCGCCTTGACGATTTCGGAAAACGGCCGCGCCGTGCGGCGCATTCTGGGCAACGATCTCGCGAAGAAGCAGTCGCCGCAGATCGTCGTGCCGGCGCGCGCCTGGCAATGCGCGCGATCGCTGGGCGATTTCACGCTGGTGGGCTGCACCGTCGCGCCGGGATTCGAGTTCGAAGCTTTCGAGCTGGCGCCGAAAGGATTCAAGCCGGTTACTTCTGCGGCACGGACAGTAATGTCGAAAGCGCGTGCGCAATCGCGCGGGAAGAGGCGCGGCCTTCGAAGCCGCGGCCCGGATTGAACGTGACGACCAGCGTCTTGCCGTTGAGCCCGATCAGAGGCCGGGAACTCGGTTGAATGGATACGACGGCGACGCGCTTGGCGAGCGCATCGCGGCCGGCGGAGACTCTCGCGAAACGATCGAGACCGCGCGCGGCATTTTCCATCGCGTCGTCGGCGAAGGCGCGCGCGGTGGGATCGCCGGCGAGCGCGTTCCAGTCCGCGGTGAAATTCAGATTGAGCCGCCGCACATAGGCCAGGCGCTGGCCATCGTCGCCGGCAGCGCTCTGCATATCGGAGAGCGACATGGAAGGCGGCGACGGCGGAACGGAATCGCCCGTGCGCACGGCAGGAAGCCCGCCGGGCTGTGCATCGGTATAGAGCGTCATCCCGCCCCAGCCCGCAACGAGCAACGCCGTTTCGCCCGAATCGTATTTGAGCACGCGTCCGCCCAGCGAGGCGCGATTGGCATAGAGCACGAACACTTCCGGTGTCCCGTCCATGCGGAGAAGGAACTCGCTGCCGGAACCGTCGAGGCTGAAGCCGATCCTGTCGCCCGCGACATAAACTCCCGGCACGATGGGTGCGAGACGGTCGTCCGACAGCCGCTCCTCGACCGAATCCTGCGCCCGCGCAATAGGCGCCGCCAGGCACGCAAGCGCGAGCGCCACATTCGCCGCGATTGCTAGGACTGCCCTGGACATTCTGCGCGTCTCTTTTCGCGATGTTCTTGCGTGCGGCGTGTACGGCACGCATCGGCCCCTCAGAGGCGCTTGACGCCTTATCGGCGGGGAATAGGGCAAGATTATGGAGCGGGACCTGCGAACATTAACGGGAGCTTAAGCGCGCTTATTCGTCCGTGTACGGAGTTACTGATGACCTGGTTGTGAGAAAAACCGAACCTGCTTTCCGTGTTCCCTTCAAATATTCTCGAAACTTCCCCCACGACCTT
>JBEKLK010000080.1:0-11837 GCA_050010235.1 Rhizomicrobium sp. | reverse complement strand
TTTCAATCCCAAAGGCGCCGGCACGCCGGTTCACTTCGTGTTCGACGATCACGTGCCCGTTGTGCAGGGCAGCTTCGAGGGAACACCGGGAATGTTCTATATCGATACGGGATCGCGCGCCGAATTGTCTCTGACAAAACCTTTCGCGGAGTCGCACAATCTCCGGGCCACGCATCCAAAGGGCATCGAAACCGTCGATGGCTGGGGCGTCGGCGGCCCCGTGCACGGCTTCGTGACGCGCGGCGGCGCGCTGACCATCGGTCCGGTCAGGATCGACAGCGTGGTCGCCTCGTTCTCGACCGACAAGGGCGGCGCCTTCGCGGACCCGTCCTATCAGGGCAATATCGGCAGCGGGATCTTGAAGCGCTTCATCGTCACCTTCGACTACCCGCACCAGACGATGTATCTCAAGCGGCTGCCGGAACCCGTCGCCGATGTGAACGTGTTCGATCGTTCCGGCATGTGGATCAATCAAAGCGACGCGGGGTTCCATATCGTCGCCGTCGCGGCGGACGCGCCGGCCGATCAGGCGGGCCTCAAGGCCGGCGACGAGATCGTCGCGGTGGATGGTCAAACGGCGAAATCGATTCATCTTTACGATTTGCGCAAGCGTCTGCGGGACGATGCACCCGGCACTGTCGTGCAATTCACCGTCGAGCGCAGCGGAAAGCCGGAAAACCTCGCTGTGACCCTGCGCGATCTGATCTGACGACGGTTTGCAGAGAAACCCCGCACCCGATTGGTGTGGCGTTGAACGCTCTGCAACCGCGATTGCAGAAAAGCCAACACGCGGGCGATATCGCTCCGGACGCCTGTCCGGCATCCGGAGCGATGCGCGCTTAGAAGCCGACGCGCTGCAGGCGGCCGAACGTGACGTAATCCGACCGGCCCGAACCGTCGGTGAAATGCGTATACACTTCGTATTTCAGTTCATCGCCATGCGCTTCGCGCAGGATCATTTCCTTGTGCGCGAAACTCGAGTTGAAATGTCCGATGATGGCATGCGCGTCGTTCACCGGATTTCCGCCGACGCTTCCCGCATAAAGGTGAACCTCGACGGCGCCCCAGTCGCAATCGGTGGGCTGGCAGGCGCCGAAGACGCGCATATGCACGCCCATGGGGTCGGGTTTCACGCTGACATAGGCGATGCCGCTGGTGTCGTGATCGACATTGGTCCATTTCCCGAGAAAATCCGTCGTCCCCGCGCTGGCGGGAAATGCCATCGCCGCGGCGAGAATTGCCCCCGCGCAGATGGCCCCGAACCATTTCCTGTCCTGTTGCACTCGATTTCTCCTGACTTTTGGCGCTCCGATCCCCTGCTGGGACCGAAACCGACTTTAGCCGACATTGTCCCGGATCGCCCGATCGATTAACCATCGCAGCGTTCTTAAATGGCGTCCGCCGCTCGCCCCACCCCCTCCTTTTCCTTGCTTTTTCCCCAATTTGGCTCATACAGGTCCCTCCCGAGCCGTGGGGAGTCAAAAATAGTTTGGACTTTTGTAGAGTGGACTATTGCATAGTATGAAGTTCGTGCTAGATAGGACTTCGTAATAGCAAGGGAGGCGGAAACAGTCGCGTCGTGACAGAAGAGTCCCTCTACACGCGCAAATTCCGTAAAGAGCTCATGGCCGGGCTATCATCGCTCGTCCTCTTGGCTGTGCTCGCGCGCGCAGGCCGGGAGATGTATGGATACGAAATCGCCAAAGCCGTGAAGGCCGAAGGCGAAGGCGGACTGATCTTCAAGCAGGGCGCCATCTATCCCGTTCTCAGATCCCTCAACTCGCTGGGTCTGCTCGACAGCCGGGTGGAAGCCTCGGCGTTCGGTCCGCCGCGGCGCTACTACAACATCACCGACGATGGCCGTCAGGCGCTCAACGATTGGCAGGGCGCCTGGAAGGACATGCGCGAATTTGTCGACGATGCGCTCATGGCGGGAGGAGGAGCCGCTTATGAACACCGACCGTCCGCCTGACACGGTCCGCGCCTATCTGGATGCGCTCCAGAGCGCGCTGAAAGGCGCGTCGCCGGGCCTCGTCAGCGACGCGTTGTCGGATGCCGAGGAGCATCTGCGCAACGAGCTCGCCTCCAATCCCGAACGCAGCGAGCCGGACGTGCTCGCCTCCGTCATCGAAACCTATGGAACCCCAGCCGAAATTGCAGAGGAGTACCGATCCATGGAAGCAACACTTCAGGGCCCCTTCCCCAAATCCGAACAAACCCCCGAGCGCCATTACGGATTCTTCGGCGTGATCAGCGATCCGCGCGCCTATGGTGCGTTGATGTACATGCTGTTGTCGATCGTCACCGGAACTTTCTATTTCTCGTGGACGATCGCAGGCATGTCGCTGACCGTCGGTCTGATCATCCTGATCATCGGCATTCCGTTTGCGCTCTTGTTCATCGGCTCGGTGCGCGTGCTCAGTCTCGTCGAAGGCCGCATCGTCGAAGGACTGCTGGGGGTGCGTATGCCGCGCCGCCTGCCGCCCGTGTCGACCGCCGACGAAACGGTGTTCGCGCGCATCAAAAACGCGCTGATCGACATTCGCACCTGGTCGTCGATGCTCTATCTGCTTTTGATGCTGCCGCTGGGAGTGGCTTACTTCGTCATCGCGGTTGTGGGCTTGTCACTGTCGCTGGGCGTCGCCGGTTCGAGCCTGTTCGCGCTGGTGACCAATCATGTGAACTTCCAGGTCAGCGATGTTCCGTGGCTGGATCATGCGCTCCACACCGCACCCGGCCTCGCCGCGGCCGCGCTGTTCGGAATTCTGCTGTTCTTCATCCTGCTGCATGTCTGCAAGGGCATCGGCTGGCTGCACGGCCGCATTGCGGAACTTTTACTCGTGCGGCTGTAAGTTCCAACCATCCCGACCGATCATGGCCTGCGCGTTCCGCAGGCCATGATTCGTTTGGCCCGGCTCTTGCTGCACCCGACTCAACGGCTCGTTCCCAATGTGGGTTTAGACAACGTTAACGAGCCGGTAACGGTTGACGGCGCTAATGATGGTCAGGCTATATGGCGCGCCTTGCTTCGGCCGGGCGCAAACCGATCGAGCGGGGATGGCACGACATCCCTATAAAATAAAAGCAGGAGCTGCCGTGCAGCGTCGCCGCGTTACGACGTTCGAGACCATCGCAGCCGATTGGCGGCGCACCGCGCGGTCCGCCGCCGATGTCCTCAACACCACCGACGGCCGCTGGGCCATTGTCTCCACATCGCTCACTGCCGTCATCGCCGGTTCCATCGCGTGGCTTGCCGCCGGCACAATTCCGCCGTCTCACGGCTATTCGGCCGCGCACCAGCGCTCGCTGATGCCCTACGAGCTTTTCCTGCGCCTGACGGCGCAGAACAAGAATTCGCAGATCAATTACGCGGCCTTCGGTCCCTCCGCGCCGGCCGCGTCCACTCCGCCGTCCCAGATCGTCGAGCCGGCAAATTCGCTGGACAATTCGCTCGCGGCCGAAAGTGCCGGCGACGATTCCGCAGAAGCGAACACGGATGTCGATTCCCGCACGATCACGCTGGAGTCCGGCGATACGCTGGCCGGCGCGTTAACCGATGCCGGCGTAACGGGCGCCGATGCGGAAGCCACCGTCATCGCGCTCGCCAAAGTCTACAGTCCCAAATCGGTACGCGCGGGACAAACGCTGCAGCTCACATTCGAGCCGGCTCCCCCGCCGACGCAGGTGGCCAGCATCACCTATGCGCCGCCGGCAGGCGCGAACGACTCGGTCTCCGACGCCGACGACACGCCCGACTCGAACGTGCAGGAAGCGCCTGCCACGCCGGTGGGCCGCCTGCTCTCGGTGAGCTTCTCGCCCACCATCGACCATGACATCACGATAAGCCGCGCCACCGACGGCAGCTTCTCCGCGCAAAGCGTCCAGAAGCAGCTCGTCGCGAAATTCCACCGCGCCGGCGCCAAGATCGACTCGAGCCTCTATCTCGCCGCAATGCAGGCCGGCATTCCCGCCGAAGTCGTTGTGCAGATGATCCACATGTTCTCCTACGAAGTGGATTTCCAGCGCGACATCAAACCGGGCGACACGTTCGAAGTTCTCTACAATTATTACTACACGCCGGACGGCCAGCCGGCGAAGCAAGGCGACATCTCCTACGCGACGATGCATCTGGGCAACCGCACGGTGGCGCTCTACCGCTACCAGCCGGCAAACGGCGATCCCGTCGAATATTTCGACGCCAAGGGACAAAGCGCCAAGAGCATGCTGATGAAAACGCCCGTCGACGGCGCGCGCATTTCATCGGGCTTCGGCATGCGCTTCCATCCCGTGCTGGGCTACACCCGCATGCACAAGGGAATCGATTTCGCGGTGCCGACGGGAACACCCGTCATGGCGGCCGGCAGCGGCACGATTCAGATCCAGGGCTGGCTCGGCGGCTACGGCAATTTCGTGCTGATCAATCACGGCAACACCTATTCCACCGCCTATGGTCACCTGTCGCGGTTTGCGCCGGGGCTGCATCAGGGCTCGCATGTGCGCCAGGGACAAGTGATCGCCTATAGCGGCGCAACGGGCCTCGCGACGGGGCCGCATCTGCATTACGAAATCCGCATCAACGGCACGCAGGTCAATCCGCTGACGGTCAAGGGTGCGCGCGGACAGATCCTGGCCGGGCGCGAACTGCATCAGTTCCTCGCGAGTCGCATCGGCGTGGATCGCGAACTCGCCGCGATGCCGCTGGAAAATAAAGTGACCGAGAGCCCGAGCGATCTTCGCGCGGCGAAGGACTGACCGGTTTTTTCGCGATTCGAATCGCTGTTCCGCGCTCGGGGCAAGTTCCGTTGCGCAAGCCATCGCAGGCCCCGGAAATGTCAAGTATGGTCAATTCCTGTCGTGATTCTTGCGCCTCGCCGCTCGGATTGCGCGATCTTTCCGGGTCTGTTAGGAAATTCCGGCCAGGCGTTAAACCAGTCCGTGCGCATCGTCCCGCTTAACAGCGTGGACTGAGGGGCAACGGCGAATTCTAATTCATCTCAGGAACCTCTTATGACCCGATCGTTTCGAGCCATACGAATTCGTCCGAACTTTGCCGTCCTTCTCACCAGTTTTGTTTTAGGCGCCCTGACAATGTCGGCGGGCGCCGCTTTCGCCGACGGCGATGCATCGACCCCGTCGCAGCAAACCGCGGCCGTCGCCGACGGCATCGGGAACGACGTCGTGTCCCTGATCGCGCCGCAAGCAAGCGACCCGGATGTGCCGACCATCGAAACGCCGCTGCACCATTTCTATTGCGTGGAATATGCGCGGCTTCGTTCCGGCCTCGAAATCTTCGGCGACGCAAAGACCTGGTGGGCGCGCGCCGGAAACCTCTATGCGAAATTCACGCAGCCCGCGATCCAGACGGTGATGGTATTCTCCGGCAGCGCTAGGATTGCGCGCGGCCATGTGGCAGTCGTGACCCGCATCGTCTCGCCCCGCGAAATCCGCGTCGACCAGGCCAATTGGCGCAACCGCGGCGAGATCGACCACAACACGCCCGTGCTGGACGTGAGTCCGCAAAACGACTGGTCCAGGGTGCGCGTGTGGAACATCGACACCAACCAGTTTGGCGCGCGCACTTATGCCATCAAGGGCTTCATCGGCCGCAGCGTTTCGCAAGCCACGGGAAGTTAGCACCCGCCCGGGATCGATCGGTCGCAAAAAGCCGTGCCACGGGCCTCGCGACCGGCCCGCATTTGCACGCAAATCAGTCCGCTTCAGATCACAATCGCGCGCGACGTTATTCCGCCGCGTTCCGTACCGCGGGGTGCGCTTGCATTTCTTCGGGCTTCGGCTTGGGGTCGATCGGCTCGCTGCCCTCGATATGCCCGCCGAAGCCGAAGCGCATCGCCGAAAGAATTTTTTCGGCGAAAGAGTTTTCTTGCCGCGAGCGGAAGCGAGCGTAGAGGGCCGAGGAGATCACGTCCGCCGGAATCGATTCCTCGATCGCAGCCTCGACGGTCCAACGCCCCTCGCCCGAGTCCTGGACGAAGCCGGAAAAACCTTTCAGCTGCGGGTCCTTCGCCAACGCGGCCGCGCTGAGATCGAGCAGCCAGGAGGAAATTACGCTGCCGCGCCGCCAGACTTCTGCAATATCCGGCATGTTCAGCGTGAAACGCTCGTCCTCGGGCAGATCCTTCGAGACCTTGTTGCGCAGGATGGCGAAACCCTCGGCGTAGGCCTGCATCAACCCGTATTCGATGCCGTTGTGCACCATCTTGACGAAGTGCCCGGCACCGGACGGACCGGCATGAATGTAACCGCGCTCGACACGGGAATCGCCCTGCTTTCGATCCGGTGTGCGCGGGATATCGCCCAGGCCGGGCGCAAGCGCCGCGAAGATCGGGTCGAGGTGCTTAACGGCGTCCTCCGGACCGCCGATCATCATGCAATAGCCGCGCTCGATTCCCCAAACGCCGCCGGACGTGCCGCAATCGACATAGCGGATGCGCCGTTCGACCAATTTCCTGGCGCGGCGGATGTCGTCCTTATAGAAGGAATTGCCGCCGTCGATGAGAATGTCGTCCGGGTCCAACAGACCGCTTAGACGTTCGACTGTTTCCTCGGTGGTCTGACCTGCCGGCAACATCAACCAAATGGCGCGGGGCTTCTTCGCTCCGAGTATTTTGATCATGTCCTCAATAGAGGTCGCGGCCGTGGCGCCGTCCTTCGCCAACGCGTCGCGCGTTTTCGGCGAGCGCGCAAATACCACGCATTCGTGTCCCGCCTTCATCAGCCGGCGAGCCATGTTGCCGCCCATTTTGCCGAGTCCGATTATGCCGATCTGCATTGGCTTCACTCCTTGTAAAGTTCCGCTCATCGTCGGTCGGATTCGGCAATGCCCCCAGGGCAGCAACGAATTCGCCATGAATTGGTTCCCTGTGGATCTCAGTTCGTCCCGAAATCGAGAACCACGCGCGACGGCACATCGCCATGCTGAAGCCGGTCGAAAATTTTGTTGATCTTCGACAAAGGCTGAAGCTCGATATCGGCTTTGACTTTTCCTTCGGCTGCAAAAGCCAATGCTTCCGCCATGTCTCCGCGCGTACCGACAAACGAACCGCGAATGGTGATGCAATTCGCGACGATGTCGAAGAGCGGCACGGGAAATTCGCCCGGCGGCAAACCAACGAGAACACAGGTGCCGCGCTTGCGGGTCATCGCGACGCCCTGCTTGAATGCCGGAAGCGACGGCGCCGTTATCAAGACGCCATGTGCCCCACCGCCCGTCTCTTTCTTCAGAATGGTCGCCGGATCGCTCGTCTTGGCATTGATGACAAGATCGGCGCCCAGGCTCTTTGCGTGGGCGAGCTTGCTGTCGTCGATGTCGACCGCACAGACTTGGAGGCCCATCGATTTGGCGTATTGAACCGCCAGATGTCCGAGGCCGCCGATGCCCGAGATGGCGATCCACTCGCCGGGCCTGGCTTCGGTTTCCTTGATGCCTTTGTAAGTGGTGATGCCGGCACAGATGATCGGCGCCGCGTCCTTGGCGGCCAGACCGTCCGGCACATGGGCGACATAATTCGGATCGGCGAGGATATATTCCGCAAAGCCGCCATTCTTCGTGTAGCCGCCGAACTGCGCTTCGGCGCACACCGTTTCCCACGCGCTCAAGCAATATTCGCAATGACCGCAAGCCGAATAGAGCCACGGCACGCCGACGCGATCGCCCTCCTTCACGATCGTCACACCGGATCCGACGGCGGAAACCCGCCCGATTCCCTCATGCCCGGGAATGAACGGAAGCGTGGGCTTTAACGGCCAATCGCCATGCGCGGCGTGAAGATCGGTGTGACAGACGCCGCACGCTTCGGTCTTGACCAGAATCTGGCCTGCTCCCGGCGTGGGAACGTCCCACTCCTGAAGCACGAGCGGTTTTCCGAACTGTTCGACGACGGCACCCTGCATCTTGCGCGACATGAATGACTCCTGCTTTTGGATTGGACGTTCTTCAGGCAGCGTCAGCCAACCCCAGCCCTTTGACTGCTTCGATCATTTTCCCCAGCACGGCCTGGGCGTCGCCATAGACCATGTTGCAATTGTCGCCATAGAACAGAGCGTTCACGATGCCGGCATAGCCTTTGCCGTCGCCGCGTTTGACGACGTAGACTTTCTTGGCCTTGTCGGCGTTGAGAATCGGCATCCCGTAAATCGGCGAGGATTTGTCGGTGCGCGCCGCGGGGTTCACCACGTCATTCGCGCCGATTACGAGCGCGACGTCGGCGCTCGCGAATTCGTCGTTGATGTCTTCGAGCTGAAAAATGAGATCGTAGGGGACACCAGCCTCGGCCAGCAAAACATCCATCTGACCGGGCATGCGTCCGGCCACGGGGTGGATCGCGAACTTGACGTCCACGCCGCCCGCCTGCAGCAGCTTGACGAACTCATAAAGCTTCTGCTGCCCCTGCGCGGCGGCCAGACCGTAGCCCGGCACGATGATCACTTTGCCGGCGTAGCGCATGAAAATGCCGGCGTCGCCGGCTTCGACCGGTTTGAGGCTGCCTTTAATGTTGCCTGGCTTGTGCCTGGCGGCGGCGCCAAAGTTCGTGAAAACGACATTGCCGACCGAGCGGTTCATGGCTTTCGCCATCAGCAGCGTCAGGAGCGTGCCGGCAGCGCCGACCACCATGCCGGCGATCATCAGCGCCGGGTTTTGCAGCACGAACCCTTCGAAGCCAACCGCGAGTCCGGTGAGAGCATTGTAAATCGAGATCACGACCGGCATATCCGCGCCGCCGATGGGAAGCGTCATCAGAACGCCGAATACGAGCGCGCAGCCGAAGAACAGATAAATCAGCTGGGGCATCGGGATCAGCGGGACGATACCGCTTTGGGTCGCGAATGCGATGTAGCTTCCGACTGCGAGAGTGGCGAGCATGACAAGCCCGTTGACGGCCTGCTGTCCCCTCACGCGCAACGGCTTTTTGATGACGCCGTCCAGCTTCGCCCATGCGATCAGTGAACCCGACAGCGATACGGCGCCGATCAGCGCTCCTATCAACGTCACGACAAGCTGGGAAATCCCTTGCGCCTTGTTGCCGAACAGCTCCACGGCAGCAATGGCGCCGGCCGCGCCGCCGCCCATGCCGTTATAAAGCGCCACCATCTGGGGCATGGCGGTCAACGCCACCTTCCGGCCGCTCCACCACGAAACGCCGCCGCCAAGAGCGAGCGCAATGAGCGCTAGACCGACATTGACCGCCAAATGCGGTCTCGCGGCTGCGCTGACGTTGAACACGTAGAGGAAGCTCGCGAGAATTGCGACGACCATCCCCAGACCCGCAACAAAGATTCCCGAAGGCGCGGTGACGGGCGACGACATGCGCTTGAGACCGTACAAAAAGAGAAAGGCAGCCGCGAGATCCGTAGCGCCGATTACCAGCTGGGGGATGATCGTGAGCATGTCGTTCCTCAGACCTTTTTCGGATGCTTCGCGCGGGCGTGCTTCGCGCGATGGGGTTTGCTCACCTGGAACATCGCGAGCATGCGATCCGTCACGGCATAGCCGCCCGCCGCATTGCCTGCTCCGAGCAGGACCGCGGCAAAGCCGATCGACTGCTCCAGCACCGTGCTCGCATTGAGCAACGCGAAGATTCCTCCAACCACCACGATGCCGTGCACGAAGTTGGAGCCCGACATCAAGGGCGTGTGCAAAATCGCTGGAACGCCGCCGATGATCACCCAGCCCGCGAAGGCGGCGAGCATGAAGATGTACAGGGCAACGAAGCCGGTCATGGTGATTGCGAAGTCCATGTCGATCTCTCGCTCAAGCCACTTTCGCGGCCGGTTTGGAAGCGGAGTGCCTGTGATCCGCGGATTTGGCTGCAGGCTTCGGCTCCGGCCTGGACTCGACGACCTTTCCGGCATGCGTCAGAGCGGTCTTGGCCAACACTTCGTCGGTCCAGTCGATCGTGACGATGTTGTCCTTCAGCATCAGTGCGAGAAGGTTGAACACATTCTTCGCATAGAGCTCGCTGGCGTCCTCGCCGAGCAGCGACGGCACGTTCAACGGCGCGAGAATCGTCACCTGACCGATCTGGACGGTTTCGCCGGGCTGCGTGTCCTCGCAATTGCCGCCGCCTTCGGCCGACAGATCGACGATCACCGCCCCCGCCTTCATGCCGGCGACCTGTTTCTTGCTGATGAGCTTGGGGGACGGCCGCCCGGGAATGGCGGCTGTCGTGACGATGAGATCGGCCTGCTGGATATGTTGGGTCAGCACGGCGTCCACTTTGCTTTTTTCTTCCGCGCTCAGCTCTCGCGCATAGCCGCCCTTACCCCGCGCATCCACACCCGTCTCGACGAATTTCGCGCCCAACGATAGCGCCTGCTCCTCGGTTTCCGGACGCACGTCGTAACCTTCAACGAGAGCGCCAAGGCGATGGGCCATCGCAAGGGCTTCGAGGCCGGCAACACCGAGACCCATCACGAGAACTTTGGCAGGACCGATTGCGCCGGCGGCCGTCGTGACCTTGGGAAGGATTCGGGCAAGATGGGTCGAACCGAGTTGCACGGCGTAATATCCTGCGAGCGCGGATTGGCTGGACAGCGCATCCATTGCCTGCGCCCGTGAAATGCGCGGGATGCGCTCCATGGCGAAGCAGGTAATTTTCTTCTCCAGAAGGCGCCGCACCAACGCTTTTTCGTTTTCCGCGTAGATAAACGAGATGAGAATGGCGCCTTCCTTCATCGCGTCGATGACATCCAGTGCGGGAGGCTGCACGGCGAGCACCACATCGGCGTCGCTCACCAGCTGATTGCGATCCTCGACGAACGTTACATCCTTGAACGCCGAATCGTTCAGCTTGATGGCGTCGGCCGCGCCCGATTGCATGCAAAGCCGCGCACCCAGTTTGAACAGTTTGGCCGTCAGCGACGGCACGAGAGCGACCCGCCTCTCGTGCGGCTGCGTTTCTTTCAATACGGCGACATTGACGTACATCAGAGTTTCACCCGGTTGAGCCGTAGCGCGTTTCCGATCACCGAGACCGAACTCAGACTCATAGCGGCTGCTGCCAGCATGGGGCTGAGAAGGATACCGAATGCGGGATAGAGAACGCCCGCTGCGATCGGAACGCCCAAGACGTTGTAGATGGACGCAAAGAAGAGGCCCTCTTTGACGTTGCGTACGGTTGCGCGGCTGAGTTGACGCGCACGGACGATCCCGTTGAGATCGCCCTTTATGAGAGTTACCCCCGCGCTTTTCATTGCCACGTCCGTTCCAGTCCCCATGGCGACGCCGACCTGCGCCTGGGCGAGAGCCGGCGCGTCGTTAACGCCGTCGCCCGCCATCGCGACGATATGACCTTCGGCTTGCAGCCGCTTGATAGTTCCAGTTTTTTGATCGGGCAGCACTTCTGCGACGACATCGTCGAGGCCTAGTTTCGCGGCGACCGCCGCTGCGGTCGATTTGGCGTCGCCCGTCAGCATAACGATGCGCATGCCGTCTGCGCGAAGCTCTCGGATTGCCGCCGCGGTCGTGCTCTTGATAGGGTCGGCAACGCCGATCAAGCCGGCGATCTTGCCGTCGACGGCGACGAAGACAACGGTCTGACCGTCAACCCGCATCGATTCGGCATGCGATCCAATCGTATCGACGGAGACGTGAAGATCGTCGAGCAGCTTCGCATTGCCGAGCGCGATTTGACGACCCTCGATTATCCCGGTGACGCCCTTGCCCGTCACCGACGCGAAATTGGCTACGCTCGCAAGTGCGATCCCGCGGATCTTCGCAGCTTCCACCATCGCAGCCGCAAGCGGATGTTCGCTTCCCTGCTCCAGGCTGCCAGCCAGCCTAATTAGGGAAACCTCTGTGCCGGACATTGCAACGATGG
>JBEKLK010000079.1:0-11892 GCA_050010235.1 Rhizomicrobium sp. | reverse complement strand
CGATGCTGCCGCCCAGCAGACGAGCGCCGATTTGGAAACGGTCGTTGTCACAGCCACGCGCACGCCCACGCCTGAGGCGCAGATCGCCAGCAGCATCACGGTCATTACAGCCGCAGATATCGCAGCCAGGCAGGATCAGACTTTGCCCCAGGCGCTTCAGGACGTTCCGGGGCTGAACGTTGTCCAGGAGGGAGGGCCGGGCGAGCAGACATCGGTCTTCATGCGCGGAACGGATTCCAATCACGTCAAAGTGCTGGTGGACGGCATCGACGTCGAGGATCCTTCAAGCCCCAACGGCGCGTTCGATTTCGGCCAGTTTCTGACACCGGATATCGAGCGGATCGAGATTTTGCGCGGTCCTCAAAGCGGGCTCTACGGTTCCGATGCGATCGGCGGGGTGATCAACATCATTACGAAAAGCGGTTCGGGTCCCGCACAGTTCACGGCGGACGCGGAAGGCGGATCGTTCGACACCTTCAACCAGGCGGCCGGCGTCAGCGGCTCGACCGGCCCGTTCCGCTACGCAGCGGATATCGAGCATTTCTACGCCGGCGCGACGCCGGTCACGCCGCTCGATCTTCTGGCGCCGGGAGAGGCGCGGCTCGACGATTCCTACGACAACATCACCGGCTCGACGAAGCTCGGCTATGACGTGACGGACAATTTCGATCTCGGCCTGGTGGCGCGCTATACGAACACGCGACTTCTGTTCACCGGCGACGATTACAACATCCCGCCCTTCACGGGAGTACCAGACAGCGCGCACGACGAGACCGACACTCTGCAATATTATTCCCGCGCGACAGGACACCTCGTTTCGTTCGACGGCTTTTTCGAGCAGACGGTGGGGCTCGCCTATAGCAGCATCTCGTCCACGGATTTCAGCCCGGACGGTCCCACGACGAGCTACTATTCCGGCGATCGCGTGAAACTCGACTGGCAGGGAAATCTCAGATTCTCGAACGACGAGATCCTGGTCCTCGGGGCCGAATACGACCGCGACGAAATACGCCTGCCCGTCTCGGCCGAGACGACAACCGATTCCGGATATGCGGAGCTGCAATCGAGCTTCGGAAGCAATTTCTTCAACACCATCAGCATCCGGTATGACGACAACGATCAATTCGGCAGCGCGGTGACCTGGCGCGTCGCCCCCACCTATCTGATTGCGGCGACGGGTACGAAGCTCAAAGCGAGCATCGGCACGGGCTTCAAGGCGCCGACGCTGAGCCAGATGTTCGAAAACGATCCGTCCTACGGCTTCTACGGAAACCCGGATCTCAGACCGGAAAGCACCCTTGGATACGATTTCGGTTTCGAGCAATCGGCCTTCGGCGACGCTATCGAGTTCGGCGCGACCTATTTCCACAACGACATCAAGGATCTGATCGAGGCGGCGCCGGACCCGGCCATCCCTTTTGCCTACACCAACATCAACGTCGATCGCGCCAGGACCGAAGGCATCGAAAGCTTCATCACCTATCATCCGCTCGAGACGCTGACATTTCGTGCGGACTACACCTACACGGAAGCCGAAAACGAGACGGCGCAGGAAGAATTGCTGCGCATCCCAAGGAACAAGGCGAGCCTCAACGCCGAGTGGCAGGCGACGAAGAATCTCCAACTCGACGCGACACTGCTCTATGTCGGGCCCTGGTTCGATGTGACGCGCGACGTGTCCGCGATCTACGCGACGGCGCCGGGCTACACGACGTTCAACATCGCGGCGAACTATGCGCTGAACGACGAGTTCACGCTTTACGGCCGCGTCGACAACCTCTTCGACGAACACTATCAGGATCCGATCGGATTTCTGCACCCAAGTCGGGGCTTTTATGCAGGGATCAAGGCGAAGATTTGATCGCGGGATTTCCTGTTTCTGCGGCTGTCGCGGCGCGTCCACTCAGCGCGATCGCGACAGCCGCGGCGCAGGAAATTTCCGTCGTCAGCCGGCGTGGGCCGCCGCGCGCGGCGCGGTACCGCGCGGCCTGACGAAGACGCCCCGCGGGGCATCGGCCGGCACAAACGACTCGGCGCTGCTTTCGGTGGCGCCCAACACCAGCGTGCCGTCCGGCGCCAGGACATCGGCAAGTTTCGAGAACACCGCCGCCTTCGACTGGCCGTCGAAGTAGAGCAGCACGTTGCGGCAAAACACGACGTCGACTTCGCCCAGCCAGCCGAAATTGTCGAGCAGATTGAACGGACGGAAGCTCACCATGCGGCGCAGCCTGTCGCTCACCCGCCATTGGCTGCCTTCCTGCGTGAAATGCTTGAGAAGCGACTGGATCGGCAGGCCGCGCTGCACTTCGAAATGCGAATAGACGCCGTCTTTCGCCCGCGCGACCGCACCGGCGCTCAGATCGGTTGCGATCAGATCGACCTTCCAATCGAGGCTCGCGAGATTTGCCTCGTCGAGAAGCATGGCCAGCGAATAGGCTTCCTGGCCTGTCGCCACCGCCGCACACCAGATGCGCACCCTGCGGGTGCTCGCGCGTGCGCCGATCAGGGCGGGCAGAACGACATCGCGGAAATGGGCGAACGGTTCGCGATCGCGAAAAAACGACGTCTCGTTCGTCGTCATCGCTTCCGTCACGGCCTGCGCGATTTCCTCCCGCGGATGGGGAAATTCCGCCAGCAAGGCTGCCACGCCCTTGAATCCGAAAAGATGCGCGACCGGCGCCAGACGGCTCTTCGCCAGCGGCAACTTGTCCGGCGTGAGCACGAGGCCCGAGCGCCGGCGGAGCATATCGGCGAGATCGGCGAAGGCGGCAGGAGTCACGAAACTCTCCGCGATTCTCAGAGAAGTCCGACTTGCGCGAATTTCGCTTCGAGAATTTCGCGGTCAAACGGTTTCATGATGTATTCGTTGGCGCCCGCGTTGAGCGCTTCGGTGATGTGGCCGACGTCGTTCTCGGTCGTGCAGAACACGACGATGGGGCTGGTGCCGTCGTTCTGACGGCGGAGAGTGCGCAGGAATTCGATTCCGGTCATGTTCGGCATCTGCCAGTCGAGCAGGATGACGTCGGGCATCTTGCAGCGGCAGGCGTCCAGCGCGGCGGCGCCGTCCTCGGCCTCTTCGGTGACGAATTGCAGCGATTCCAGAATCCGGCAGGCAACTTTGCGGATCACGCGACTATCGTCGACGACGAGACAATGTTTCACGAGCGCCTCCACGGGGGCGGGCCAAATTCGAGAAGATAAGGGAGAGCCTAAGCCCCGATGGTAAACGCGCGATGAAGCGCGTCAGCCTGCGACGAGTTCGACCGCACCGTCGCGCGCCGTCACGGTCAGCCCCGCGTTCAGGGTGCGCGCCAGTTTGTAGGTGAGGAAGGCCTGGATGCTGCGTCCGTCCAGCGGATAGACCGGTTCGCCGCGCGCAGCCTTTTCCACTTCTTCGAGAATGCGCGCGTTCTGCCCGGTGGCGCGCACGGTGAACCCCGGCGCGGCAGGATCCGAAGACGTTTCAACCGTGATATGGCCGCCGCGCGGCAGGCTGTCGGATGCCAGCAATGTCGCATTCATCAACAGCTTCGCCCAATTCTTGGGCCAATTGAGACTGGCGGCCTGCCAATCGACCTGCACCTTGCCGCCCCGGACGAGGCCCTGCACGGTGCGGCCCACTTCGTTCAGATCGAGCTCCGCACCTGCGGACCCTGCGGCGCCGAACGCGATCCGGGCGAATTGCAGCCGCGCGGTCGCCTGCTCGGCGCTCGATGTGACCAGCTTCAGGGCGTCGGCCCGCATGGTCGCATCGCGCTCGTCTTCGAGCACTTCCAGACCGTTGACCACCGCACCCACGGGGCTCACAAGATCATGACAGACGCGTGAAACCAGCAGCGCCGCGAATTCGAGCTCGCCCATGGATTTGTCCGTTTCCGTCATGGCTTATGGTTTCCGCTTGATTACGATGCGATCCGCGCCTTAAGGAATGCTTAAGATGCCCGCAAGCCTCGCGCCTGGACAGTGGGTGCGCTTGACCGCCGCGCCGGATTGGGGCCTCGGCCAAGTGCAATCGGTGGCAGGTCTGCGCGTGACGGTCAATTTCGAGCATGCCGGCAAGCGTCTGATTCAGGCCGATGTGGCACTGTTGGAAACCGTCGATCCGGCCCCGGAGAAAACCCGATGACTGCCCGTCCCTCGCCTACGCTGACCGCGATTTCCACCATTGCCTGGCAGGCGGGCGAGATCATCCTGAAACATTATGCCGATGAGGCGATCCAGTCGCGCCGGAAGGACGACCAGTCTCCCGTCACCGCGGCCGATGAAGACGCCGAGACGTATATTCTCGCGCGGCTGTCCGAGTTCGCACCCGGCGTGCCCGCGATCGCGGAAGAAGAAACGGCGGCGGGCCGCGTGCAGCATATCGGCGGACGATTTTTCCTGGTCGATCCGCTGGACGGAACCAAAGAGTTTCTCAATCGCAACGGCGAATTCACCGTCAACATCGCGGAGATCGTGGATGGCGTTCCGGTGCGCGGCGTCGTGTTTGCGCCGGCGAAAGAGCGCCTGTTCATGGGCGAGCTGGAAACGGGCGCCTACGAACTCGCGACAAAGCCCGGCGTTGCGCCGGATTATTCGAAGGCGCGCGTCATAAAGGCCTGCGAGCCGGGCGGCGACGGGTTGATCGCCGTCGCCAGCCGCTCGCATCGCGATTCCAAAACCGAGGAATATCTCGCGGCGTATCCCGTGAAGGATTTCGTGGCGGCGGGTTCTTCGCTCAAATTTTGTCTCGTCGCCACAGGCGAAGCCGACATCTATCCGCGTCATGGCCGCACGATGGAATGGGATACCGCTGCCGGCCATGCGGTGCTCGCAGCCGCAGGCGGCAGCGTGACGACGATCGACGGAAAGCCTTTCGTCTACGGCAAGACCGACGAGAAATTCGCCAATCCGTATTTCGTGGCGCGCGGGTTGAGCAAGAAAGACTGAACGCGCAGTCTTCTCAAAAATCCTTCCCCTGCCGGCTCGAATAGAACAGCAGCGCCATCAGGCCCGCGCCGACGCCGACCGTCGTGAGCACCCCGAGAATGAGAAAGAGCCAACCGAGCGGCGAAAGACCTACGCCGGGCATCTGGCCCCAGGCGTGGATCGCATACCACAGCGCGGCGGCCAGAAGGCCCGCCAGAATGACAATCGCGATCCAGCCGGCCGTGCCGATCCGGCCTTCCGTTTCGTCGCTTCGCTGCCGGTCGTCGTTTGCCATGGAAGCCTGCCCAGATTTGGTCACGATGCTGTGGCCCGATACGGCATTCTACGCGTTTACAGTGCACATTGCCTGTAGCGCATGCCGCACGTGCTAGACTGATTCTCTCACGCGGTAACACCCGAGGAGCACGATATGATCCTTTCGCGCGTCATTCCGGCCGCTTTGGGCGCGCTGGCGCTGCTGGCCGTCACGGTGCAGCCGACGGCGGCCGACGACGACACCTATTCGCAGGACGAAATCGTGTCATCGGCGGCGGGCTTTTTTGGGGCCACGACGGAGACCGTTGCCAAGGTCGTGCAGCACATCTTCGCGCAACAGGGACTGCCGGACGCCTATATCAAGGGCGACGAGGGCTCGGGCGCCATTGTGGTGGGCCTGCGCTACGGCTCGGGCTGGCTGATCCGCAAAGGCCACGAGCCCCTGAAGGTCTATTGGCAGGGCCCGAGCGTCGGCTGGGATTTCGGCGGCAACGCATCGAAGGTTTTTGTGCTGGTCTACAATCTCGGTAATGAGGATTCGCTGTTCCAGAAATTCCCCGGCGTCGAAGGCTCGATCTACGTGGTGGCCGGCATCGGCGTGAATTATTTGAAGTCGGGCAGGATCGTGCTGGCGCCGATGCGCACAGGCGTGGGCCTGCGCGCGGGTGTGAATGCGGGGTATCTGACCTTCACGCGGGAGCACACGCTCAATCCGTTCTGAGATCGTCGGCGCATTACCCTGCGAGCAATTTCATCGCTTCGGCGTGGAGACGCGCGTCGCCGGCCGCGAGAACCTGCCCGCCCGCCGAGCAATCGCCGCCTTGCCAGTTGGTGATGACGCCGCCGGCGCCTTCGACAACGGGGATGAGTGCCGCGACATCCCAGCGATGGAACGTCGTCTCCACGATCAGGTCGACAAAGCCAAGCGCCAGCGCGCCGAAGATGTAGCAATCTCCGCCCCAGCGCGTCATGCGGACGGCCCGCTCGACGCGGCGGAAGGCAGGACGCTCGCCTTCGCCGTAAAACGCATCGGGATGCGTCGCGCACAGAATGGCTTCCGATAACTGCGTGTGAGTCCGGGTTCGAAGCGGCATGACCGCGCCGCCCGTGCGAAGTTCGGCGCGGCTATTTGCGCCGATGAATCGTTCGCCCAGAACGGGCTGATCGATGATGCCCAGAATCGGCCGACCGGCTTTCTCCAGCGCGATCAGGCATCCCCATTCATGTCGCCCGGCGATGAAGGTGCGCGTGCCGTCGACCGGATCCAGCACCCAGCGCAGCCCGTTCGTGCCCGGCTTCTCGCCATGCTCCTCGCCCAGGATTCCATCCTCGGGACGCTCGCGATCGATGATGGCGCGAATCGCCGTCTCCGCATTCTTGTCCGCCTCGGTGACGGGATCGAACACCGGTTTGCCGTCAAGAACCGGGCGCTTGTCCGCCACATCGATGCGCTGGCGGAAATACGGGCGGATAATGGCGCCTGCGGCGTCGGCGAGGCGATTGGCGAACGCGATTGTGGCGGCATCGACCTCGACCATGCTCGGTTCTTTCCTTTGGCGCGCTATAGTGCATAGCGAACGGTCGGAGAGCAGTCCATGAGAAGTGTCGTCGTGACGGGAGCCTCCACGGGCATCGGCTGGGGCTGCGCCAAGGTATTGATCGCAAAGGGCTTTCGGGTCTTCGGCAGCGTCCGCAAAGAGGCCGACGCTGCGCGCCTGGCAAAAGAGCTCGGCCCGAACTTCGTGCCCGTGATTTTCGACGTCACCGATGCCGCCGCGGTCAAGGCCGGAGCGGACGCGGTCGCGGCCAAACTCGCGGGCGAACCCCTGTTCGGCCTCGTCAACAATGCGGGCATCGCGGTCCCCGGTCCGCTGCTCCATCTCGACATCGATGAATTCCGCCATCAACTCGAGGTCAACGTCACCGGTCAGCTCATCGTCACCCAGGCGTTCGCGCCGTTGCTGACGGCGCAACCGGGCCGCAAGTCGGAGCCCGGCCGCATCGTGATGATCTCGTCGGTCGGCGGCAAGAATGCGTCGCCTTTCGTGGGCGCCTACAGCGCATCGAAATTTGCGCTCGAGGGATTATCCGAAAGCCTGCGCCGCGAACTGATGTTGTTCGGCATCGACGTGATCGTCGTGGCGCCCGGCGCGGTGGCGACACCCATCTGGGACAAAGCCGAGACGGTCGACGTCGCGCGCTACGCGAACACGCCGTTCGCATCGGCGCTGGGGAAAGTCCGCGACTACATGCTCACCAGCGGACGCAAGGGATTGAAGCCCGAACGGCTCGGACGCGCGGTCTGGCGGGCCTTGACGACGGCAAAACCGAAAACGCGTTACGTCGTGACGCCGGATCGCATGCAGAACTTCATGCTCGGCGTGTTGCCCAAGCGCATGATCGACCGCACGATCGCGGGCCGGCTCGGACTGACGCGTCAGAAATAGCCGCGACCGAATCGCGGAGACAAAATTTCAAGCGTCGTGTCCGACGTTAATTTCCCGTCGTGGTGCCGTGTTCGGAAACAAGATCTTCCGATCCATAGTTATTGCCGTTATCCATCGTGATATCCCCGTACGCCGTCACGTTCAGGGCGCCTGCCGTCGTGATGGAACCGGAAATCTGATCCACGAGGTTCGTGTCGGAGATCAGCGTGACATCCGCGCCCGAAACATCGCCGGTCAGCCTGATAGCGCCGGTCGTGAGCGTAATGTCGACGTCGCCTGCATCGCCCGAGACGGGACCTTCCACCACCAGATGCGTCCCGTCGACGAGCGTAAGTCCGCCGGTTCCCGTATTCGCGAAGGCGCCCAGATGCGTGATCAGGTTTGTACCGTTCAGGGTCGCGCCCCCGACGGAACTGCCCGCGAGCAGGCTCGCCGAGATTCCGCCGCTCTCCGAAATCGTTCCGGCAGAATCGAGGTAGACGCGGTTGCCGGCCGTCAATTCATCCGCGATGTCGATGCCGCCGCTTGTCGTGGTCAACATGATGTTGCCGGTGCCGGTGCTCACGGCGCCGGAGACCGTCAGCGCTTCGCCGTCCGTGAGCGAGATGCTGTTTGCGCCGGTATTGGTGAAGGCATCGAGCGTGCCGATCGTGTTGGCGCCGGTGAACACGGCGCCGCCGACCGAACTGCCCGTCAGCGACGCGGCCGTGATGGACCCGACGGCAGTCTCGGCGATCTTGCCGGTCGAATCGAGCGTGACACCGCCGGTCCCGGCGTTGAGAACGCCTGCGATGCGCAGCGGCCCGGTGTCGTTCACATCGAGGTCGCCCGAGCCGCCCGTGTTGGCGCCATTCAACACTGCAATATCATTGGCGCCGGTCAGGAGAATGTCGCCCACCGAACCGAGCGTGAGCGCATACGCGTCGATCGAACCCGTCGACTCGCCGATCGTGCCTGCGGCATCGAGCGTTACGCGATCGCCGGTGAAGTCGAGCGCGGTGTCGATATCGAGCGCCGCGGCCGTGTCCCCGATATCGACGTTGATGCCCGATGAGAATCCGCCTGCGGCCGTGTAGAGGAATTGCGACCCCGTCTGCGAGCCAATTGCCGTATCGAGGTCGGCGATCAAGCCGCTCGCGGTCGCCTGATCGCTGGTGATTTCGAGCGTGCGCTCCTGAAGGTCGAAATAAGACAGCGAACCCATGGCGTCCTGATAATAGGAGTTGGCCTCGGGAGGCGCGCCGCTTGCAACATAGGCGAGGACCTGGCTGCCCGAACCCGAAATGGTTCCCGGAGCGAGCAGCAAGTAATAATAGCCGTCGGCCCCAGAACTCATCGAAGCAAGCGGATCGGCAATCGCGCCGTCGACCAGCAATCCGACGCCGGCGCCCGAAACAAGGTTCGCTCCATTGCCGACAAAGCCGGATACGATTTGCGGCGTGCCGTTGGGCGACTGCCATTGCAGATAAGGATAACTCACGCCCGGGATGAGGCCCCACACGCTCGAATCCCAGCTCGGGTCGAGTCCGTCTTGCAAATCGGCCGTTGTCGCGGCCGTGATACCGGCATCGCCGGAGACATTGCCCGCGCCCTGCTCCGGATTCGTGATTCCGCTTGTCTGCATATCCCAATAGCTGGTCGTTATGCCGCCGTCGTCTACTCCGACGAGCCCGCCGACCTCGGCGCCGGTGCCCGCTTTCACCGTGCCGGTGGAATAGGATTCTTCGATACTGCTACCGTTATAGCCGACAAGGCCGCCGGCCGCCATTTCGCCGCCGCCGCCCTTCACCGCGCCCATGGCATAGGTTTGATCGATGTCTCCGTCATTTGCGCCGACAAGACCGCCGAGATCGTCTGCATGGCTGCCGCTCACCGCGCCCGTGGCGAAGGACTGGGATATGTCGCCGGGGTTATAGCCGACAAGTCCACCGGCGGTGGCGAAAGTGCCGTCAACCTGCACCGCGCCGGTGGCATAAGATTCGTCAATTTCAAATTCGTTGACGCCGACAAGGCCGCCGACCGCGCTTTCGGGGCCGCCGGTCACGGCGCCGGTTGCATAAGATTCGTCAATTTCATTTTCATTCGTGCCGGCGAGACCGCCGATCGCGTTTCCGGCGCCGCCCATCACAGTGCCGGTGGCATAGGACAGCTCGACAAGACCGTCATTGGCGCCGACCAGACCTCCGATGGCGGTATCGATATCGCCGCCACTGCCACTTACGGTACTGCTGGCAAACGATTGATAGATTTCGCCGGCGTTTTCGCCAACGAGGCCGCCGAGCTCGGTGACGGAGTTGTCGCTCACGGCGCCGGCGGCAGACGATTGGAAGATGACGCCCTCGTTGAAACCGACCAGGCCTCCGACAGGGGCTTCGAAGCCGCCATATACCGTCGCGGAAGACGTAGACAGCGAAATCTCGCCCTCACTGGCACCCACCAAACCACCGACAGCTGCACCATTGCCGCCGGTTATCGTTCCCGTGACATAGACGTTGTTCACGGTGCCATCGACTACACCTGCGAGCGCGCCGACCGCAGCACCTCCGCCGGAAGTCGATACGACATCGGCGTTGGTGACGCCCAAATCCTGCACTGTCCCATCGATCTCGCCGAACAGGCCAACACCCTCATTCCTATTGTCGTTTATCGTCAGGCCGCTGATCGTATTGTCGAACCCTTCGAACGCACCTGCGAATTCAACGATCGGAGATTCCCTGTATGTCTTTCCGGCCAAATCGATATCGTTTGCGAGCGCGAAGTATCCGTTTGGGTCCTCGTTAAGGTCGCGCAACAACTCGTTGGCGTTGTCGATCAATGTGAAGGTCGTGCCGTTGACCGCGAACGCATAGTGCGTATCGGCGAACGTCACCGTCGCACCGTTGCCCAGAGAGTAGCCGTACTCATTCACGTCGTTCGGATTGAGCGTGAACACACTGGAGGGGCCCGAGGCCGCGCCGGTGAAGGCGATGTTCGCATTGATCTCGATGCTCTGCGGCGCAAGCGTCGAATCGCTGGGATCGCCCAGCACAAGGCCGCCGCCGCCGCCGATGGTGATCGGCGCGTCGATGGAAATCGTATCCGATGCGCCCAGGCTCAGAACGGTCGGCGCGGACCATGACAGCGGAACCAGCACGGTGATATCGCTGGTGTTATGTCCGCCGAGGCTTCCGGAGGACCCGGAACCGGAACCGGAAAGACTACCCGCGCAATATCCGCAAGGTCCGGTTCCACGCGCGTTGCCGGTGGCATCGCCATGCGCCGCAATGGTTACATTCGTCGTGGCGAGTGCGGCGACCAGGTCGTCGACATTGATGTTGGAATCGGCACTGGTCGAATTAAACGTATAGCCGCCGGTGGACGGAGCGTTCGAAATCGTCACGGTGTAAGGATCGATCAGCCACGTTCCGGTTTTGCCGAAAGGGGCCAGGGTGTCGACCCTTACGCCCGCGAGCCCGACGACGTCGCCGGATGTCTCGACCGAGCCGCCGTTGCCGGAACGGGCGCCGCCTTGCGCATACACGTGTGCGCCGAATTGATTCATTGAAGCGATGGCCGAGATGTGCCCGCCATTGCCCGTCGTACCGGCCGACGCTTCGACCACGCTCGCGTTGTCGGCGACGATACTCGCCTGGTTCCAGCCGCCGATCGTGATCGCGCCGCCGCCTTGAGGGCCGGAGGCATCGAGTGTCGCTTTTTGAAGGTTTATGCTGCCGCCGTCGCCCGCATCGAGCACGATCGTGCCGCCGACCTGCTGGGCGGTTTGCGCCTGGATGAGCCCTCCCACATTGACGACGCCTGTTGCGAGTCCTTCCGCCGCACGGGCAGTCATCGTGACGGTCGCGCCCGAGAGCGTTCCCGTATTGGTGGCAGTCGCCTTCCCGTTTACGTCGCCTTGCGTCGCGAACGACACCAGCCCGTCGCCCTTGAAATCGACCGTGAACGCATTCGCAGCACCCAGAGCCACCGTGCCGAATTTTGCTTGCACCGTGCCCGCATTGGTCACGCTCGGCGCCACCAGCGCCACCGTTCCGCCATTTGCCGCGTTGATCGAACCTCTGTTGACGATCGATGCATTCTGGTTGCCGGCCTTGGTGAACTTGCCGGCGAGCAAATCGGAATCCGGACCGTCCGTGCTTGTGGCGA
Organism: Rhizomicrobium sp.; assembly: GCA_050010235.1. Taxonomy (GTDB): domain Bacteria; phylum Pseudomonadota; class Alphaproteobacteria; order Micropepsales; family Micropepsaceae; genus Rhizomicrobium. The sequence goes on along the minus strand of JBEKLK010000079.1, from coordinate 118 downwards.
TCAGCGAGCCGACATTGACTTGCGCATTCTTGCCGAACAGCAACCCGTTGCCGTTGATCAGCACCACGCGGCCATTGGCATCGAGCGTTCCCAGAACCTGGCTCGCACTTGCGCCGCC
>JBEKLK010000078.1:0-11907 GCA_050010235.1 Rhizomicrobium sp. | reverse complement strand
AAGGGTGTGCCGCTAAACATAGTGCAGCGATGGCTGGGGCACGCTCGGCTCGAAACTACGGCGATCTATGCGGGAGCGATTGGGGATGAAGAGCGCAGTCTAGCGCGAAGAGTTTGGAAATCGTTGGAATTGGAGGTCGTGAAGGTCCGGAGGCGTCATCCATCCAGTTCTAGGTAGACTTTGGGTGCTTCGCGTTCCAGCCCCTTTATGTAGGTTTTGACCAATCGTTTATTTTCAACATCAAACGTCAATGAGGCGGGTAAGCCTGATACTGCAACTTCGGGATTCTCGCGCCAAAGGCGTAGATAGTTCTTTTTTGTCCAAGCCAACAACGCTCTCTGCAGACGCCTTTCCTGTGGATCCTGACCTTGCCATACTGTAAATCCCAACACGTTGAGCGAAAACCCAAGGACACGTGCAGACTTGTAATTTAGGAATGACATGTCGGTAATTTCGTCGAAAATCAGTCTCCTAAGTTTGAATTGTACGATCGGCCAAGCACCATTCCTCGTCGTAAAACTGAAAAAGTTTGTCCATACCGTATTATGCTGTATGGCCCAGCTTCGATCAGTCTCTGATGTCACATATGACGCCGCCAACACGAGTTGAAACATGAGATCGGCAACTTCATCGTACATGTCGTGCAATTGGAACGCCCCATTCCGCATTCGTTTGCGCAGTCGTATCGGATTTGGCACCGGGTTGGTCTTGCCGATCTCATCAACGGCGGATTTTACAAACCGCACTGCCACCTCCACCCTGCTGAGAATATCGCTTGGAAAATACGGCGTTTGCGGGTCATTCAATTTATAAGCGTCTGAAAAGGCATTTTGTACGCAATCGAAAGCGCGAGCTAACGAATAGGAGTGGGTTCGCCACGCGCCAATGTGGAGGTAGTTTCTGAATGTCATCATTGACGCGCGGCAGAACGCACTGAGTTGTTGCGAATTCCAAGAACCCACAGCTTTGTAATCAACGTCCAGCGGCGATCCGAAGTTCTGTCCGAGACCCTCCACCAGACGATAATCGCCATAGATTGCAGCACTAAATGGCTTAACGTAGCCAAGCAAACCGGAGCTAAAGCCCTCGTCTTCATGATAGAGGATGGAATCCGTATTCTGAATTGCCTCGGTTGACAGATTCGTAGCGAGCTGCCGAACAGGCAGTTCATATTTCTGCGTCTCAGACATTCTTTGAAATAGAGCTATGGCTGTGCCAGGAGCGCTGGCGACAATATGTCGGCACAGCTTCCGACTTCCTATCAAAAGCAGGAGGTCATGCGCGTAGTCCGCAACGTCGGGTGATTTGTTTCCTCCCTGGGATTGGCCAACGCGACAAAAATCAATAATTTTGCGCGCCGAAAAAGCTAGTTCATTCGCTATAATGGGTAATTCGGCGTCATCGCCTCGAACAACGACCCGAAACAAGACGTTGATGTATCGTTTTGCGTTTGTTCGTCCAAACGTCGCCGGATTTAAGAAAGCAAAATACATCCAGACCAACACAAGAAGAAGAAATATGGAGCCCAATGCGCCTTGCCATAGCGCTTGGCTTTGGAGGTAATCGGGTATCGGCCAGCGCTCCGAAAACCAAACGTCCGAAACTAGAGTCATAAAGCCAATGCCTGCGGACACCCAAAATGAAATCGGAATCAATGGCAGTGGTGCGATTGCGATGCGAAATCGATAGCGCGTGTCGGAGATCGTGAACACCAGTGCGATTAATGTCAGCGCGGTGATGAACGTCGCAAAACCGAAGAATGGGCTGAATGGCTGTTCGGCCGGTTGGACAAAGCACGAGTCCAAGAAATGGAACAGGCAACTGTGTGGTGTAGGCTGAGGCGGTGTGGCCAAAGCTGCCGATGCCGACGTGACCTTCCACGCATGAATGCAGCTTCTGGCGCTGTGAGCACATGATGCTGAAAGTTTGGCTAGGTCAGGTGCCACGTGATTTCTCAAGTACGTAATCAACAGCCAGCGAGGCAGCCGGACGAGGGGACTCTAACCGACTCGGCTGGCGCGTGAACAAAATACAGCAAATTGTTCATTGCTCAGGGCAGCTTTGCGCCAAAAGCGGTCACGGAGCGGGCAGAATTCCCCTTCTTGCCTAACCTTGTTTTTCAACAGCCCGCTGGAAATCCATCCGGACGGCGCTGTCGGTGGCGCCCCCGATCGAAGCCGCCGGCTTCAAGGAACCCCGGAAAGCTGCTATGGTGCGCCCATAATAAAATAAGGGGTGTCGGGGGTATGTCGGACACGATGAAGGCATTGGCCTGGATGGCCGCTGTTGGCGTGGCTTTGTCCGGCTGCACCACGGTCAGGGAAAGCAACCTGAAATCGGCCGCGCCGCCCGTTGTTGTCGCGCTGCGCCCGAGCCTTCAACCGGCCCTGCCCGGTCCGTGGCGCATCACAAAGACCGAATGGACCAAGGCCGACGAAGACGCATTCGGCGAATTCGTTCGCAGGATCGCCGAAAGCGACTGCGCGACGACGATCTCGTGCATGAACAGCGCCGCCAACTTCTATCGCGACAGCGATCCGCCATCGTTCGGTTTTCATGCCGACTGCGCCAAATGGGCCTACATGCTGCGCGCCTATTATGCGTCGAAAAACGGACTTCCCTTTTCCTATGTCGACCGCATCACCGGCGATGGCGGCGATCTCAGATACGGCGAAACATCCAATCTCGCGCTGGAGCGCCGCGACATCGTCGACAGCGGTTACGGCATCGACACGGCTGCCGTGTTGCACGACCTGCACGACAAAGTGTGGACGGCCACCTATCGGATGGATGCCGCGGCGCAGAGCCCGGTGTTGCAGGACTTTTATTCGCCGAAGATCCAGCCGGGCTCGATCCACGCCGGCACCACGATCTACGACATCAACGGCCATGTGATGATCGTCTACGACGTCACCTCCGATGGGAGCATTCTCTACATGGACGCGCACCCCGACGAGATGGTGACGCGCGGGGTGTATGGCCCGCAGGTGCCCCAAAGCGCAATGTCGCTCGGCGGCGGCTTCAAGAATTTCCGCCCGCTCAAGCTGGTGGGCGCGGAACTGCGTCCGGATGGGAGCTATGAAGGCGGTCATATCGTCTTGGCTGCAAACGATGCGATTGCGGATTTCTCGCTCGAACAATATCGCGGCAATGCGCCGGATGCCAAAGACGGCGATGCCGGCACGCAGTTCCGCTACAACAACGTGCCGCTCGATCTGTATGAATATGCGCGCGCCTCGATGTCGAATGGCGGCTTCGCGTTCAATCCCGTTTACGAGCTTGAAGTCGCCATGGGCACGCTGTGCCGCGACGCAAAGGTGGGAACGAGAGACTCCAACGCGCGCGTCAAAGTCGGATTTGCCGATTTGTATGCCGACCTTTCGAAAGCCTCTGCCCTATGGGAGCAACACGACCTTCGCGTTGTCTACCACGGCAGTTCGCTGAAGCAGGCGCTGGCCGACGCCTATATCGCAGAAGAGCAAGCCTGCGTCATGGACAACTCCGGCGCCGACCGGCGGATTGCGCAAAGCCTGCCGGATCAATTCAATCACCGCTCGCCCGAGACGGACGTCCAGGGGTTGATTGCCCAGATCAACGAATCCAGACCCTTCGTCGGAATGCGGCCCGTCGGATACTGACGCAGCGACCCGGATTCGAAGAAAGATCGTGACGATCCCGGCACGGTGGTGCGGGGCACCTCCGCTTGGCGCCAAAACCGCTCTTTGCCCCTTGCGGGTCCGGGTCTAATCTTTTCCCGGGGCAGAGGATGGAAGCTATGAGCGACGCAGTCGGACCTGGCGATCTCGTTCTATGCGTCAATGCCGCGCCGAACCATGCCACGGGCAGGCCGGTGCCCCTGCGTGCCGGGGAGACCTATCGTGTTCTCGCCGTCATGGAATTCGCCTGTCCATGTGGACGTTCCGATGCTCTGCTAGATATCGGAATCGATTTCGCGTGGTGCCAAACACGCTTTCGCCTCCTGCCCAAACCCAAAGCCGAGGCAAAGACCCGCCGGGTTTCTGCGCCCAAGGAGAAGGAGAAGGTTTAGCCGGCTTTGGATTCGGCCGGGGGTGGGAATGACGTGACAGGAGCAACGTTTCCCAACCACTACGCCGCGTCAGCCGCGAGGGGAAACATTGCCGCGGTAACCGTATTTTCGTCAATGTATCCGATCCGCCCTCGCAAATCCAACGAGTACGGCTTGCCCATGATCCACTTCCGAACATGATGAATCATGATTTGCCGCGCTTCGGTGCACGTTTGATCAAGTCTTCGACACCGGCAGGTTCAGTTCATTGCACAGTTTTGCGAAGCGCGGATCGTGCCGGTAGGGCAGGATAAACGGGTCGTAAAGCAAGCCCTGCATTGCGGGATCTTTGGCGGCGCGCGCGTGCTCCAGCCATTTGAACATGTTGTCCACGTCCTTGCGCAGCGCGTACGCATCGGCGATCACGGAGGGACCTGTCTCGCTGTATTTTTCGATGACGCCTATCAGCGTGGCATGGGCGGCGGCGCGGTCCCCGCCGATTTGCAGGGCCAGAGCGACAGCCTGATCGTGGAATGCTCCGGGCGGTTCCTTCTGCGCGTCGCTGAGCGCGACTTTGGCATTACCCCGCAGAATGTCGATCTCCGACAGAGTCGAATAAAAGCCTTCGCCGTCTGATTCCAGCGCAATGGCCTTGCGGATCGCGGACTCGGCTTCTTCAAGGCGGTGCAGCGGCTCTAGCTGTTGGGCAAGATTATAGTAGATATCGGCCCGTAACGGATCGAGCTTTAGGGCCTCCTGTGTGAGCGCAATGGATTGTTCGGTCTGGCCGATTGATGCAAGCACGCTGGCGAGATTGGCCTTCAGGCTGGCACTGCCCGGCGACAATTGTACGGCGTGGCGCCCCTCAGCCTCCGCGCCGGACCAGTTGAATTCGTAACACATCACATTGCCCAGCTCGTTGTGCGCCTCAGCAAGATTGGGCGCCAGCGCTATCGCATGTTTGGCGTCTTTGCGCGCCTGCGCCAGAGCTTGCGCAATTCCGGAATTGGAGTACAGAGCCACGGTGAGTTCTGCGTTGCTAAGGCCTGCCCAAGCCATAGCGTAATCGGAATCGAGCTTGACGGCAGCCGTGAACGCCTCGACGGCCTTACGCATATCCTCCGGCGAGTTGCGATGATCATAAAATCTGCCCTCCAGATACGCGTTGTAGGCTGCGAGATTGCCACTGGGGGGGCGGTCGCTTTGCGGCGGGGGACCACCCAGCAGTTTGGTCTGCAGCGCTGCGGCTAGGGCATGGGTGATGTCGTCCTGCAGCTGAAACAAATCCTTGTAGGGACGGTCGTAATGATCAGACCACTGCGTCGTGCCTTCTTTGGTGTTGATCAACTCGACGCTGATGCGCACCGCATCGCTCGCCCGCTGCACGCTGCCTTCCAGCAGATGCGCCACGCCCAGCTTCTCGCCGATGACGCGGACAGAGTCCTTGCTATTGCGGAATTGGAAAGAGGACGCGCGCGCGATGACTCTGAGCTCCGAAAATTGCGATAGCGCATCGATGAAGGCTTCAGACAATCCGTCCGAGAAGTAAGCCGCATTGGGATCGCCGTTCTCGTTGACCAGGGGCAGCACAGCAACGGATTTTTCGGGAATGTCTTGCGCGACCGCCGCCGGTTGAGTGTTGGGCTTCATGAAACGGTCTGTCAGCAGGAGAACAACGGCGACTGCCAGCACACCGATGATCCAGAAATCGAGCTTGCGGCCCGTGGCGCGCGTAAGAGATTCGCTCTGAACGACTTCGCTCTCGAGCCTGATGCCCTGCGGCGTCAGTTCATAGAACCACGCAAAGGCGATCCACAACGGAAAGCCAATGGCGGCCGCCACCAGAAACCCGCGTGCCGTCCAGTCGGGCGCGCCGACTATAGGTCCGAGCGCCGCGATGCCCTGCGCCAATGCCCACGCGCTGGTGGCATAGAGAATGGCCGCGCGCACCACATTGCGCCGCCGCAGTTCGCGTAGGATTCCGGCTATCGTCATGTCCCGCCGCGGCCCGAATTGCGGGCGTAAGAATTGCCTCCACCGGCGTCCCGATACCGCGAGGCCAAGGCAAGTTTCATTCAAGCCCGCGAGTCCGCACAACGTCAACCCAAAGGAATGGAAAACTGTCGCCCGAAGTAACAGGATTTTGGCACCGACATTTTTCAGACGCCTGCCAATGCGCGGGTTCGATCCATGGCGGGCATTCGGCTTTTGCGGGGCCGGCGAGTCTGATAGGACGTGATCCCATGCGTCCGGGCGGGGGTAGCGATCATGGACATCCACAAGCCGAAGCCGTTCCACGGCTTGCGCGAATTCCTCGTCGAGATTGGGACAATCGTCGTCGGCGTGCTGATTGCTTTGGCAGCGGAACAGGCAGCCGAAGCGGTGCATTGGCATTATCAGGCGGCGCAGGCTGAAGCCGCCATAGGCGACGAGTTGAGCGCGGATTTGGCTCAAATGGCCGAGCGAGAATTTATTGACCCCTGCATACGCAAACGTATCGCCGAGCTGCGGGACAAGCTTCTTCAACCCGGTACGCAATGGAAGGCCGACCCGCAAATACTCGCCGATCCTCCGCCAACCGTTCTCCCTTCGGCGTACAGAACGCCGGATAGACTCTGGCTTCGCAATGCGTGGCAAACAGCCGTAGCGAACGATTCGGTTTCTCACATGTCCCCGGATCGCGCGGCGATATATGGAGGGACTTACAGGCAGGTCGAACATATATCGGACCTGCAGGATTCAGAGTTTCAGGCGGCGCAGGAAATGACCGCGCTGAGCTACGATCTCGCGCTTTCGCCGGACAAACGACAGGATTACCTCAATACGCTCGGAAGACTCGACGCACTCAATGATCTCATCGTTGCGATAAGCCAGCAATCTCTCGCGCATGGAGCGCGAATAGGATTGGGACCGAACAAGCGCGCTATCGCCGAGTTATTTGCCGCGCAGCGTCATTACCGGGGCGCCTGCGTCATCGATGCCAAGCTTCCGCGCGTTGAATGAATTCGCGCCGTCACCCGAGATGGCCTGCACGATCACGCGGGAACGTAGGTCAACCTGATCACGTCCTCGCAAATGAGATCGTTGGCCACGAGCCGGAGCCGCGGCCGGGGACCCGCGAAGAACGGCTTGCCGCCGCCAAGCACGACGGGGTGCAGGTAGATCCGATATTCATCGATCAGACCAAGGTCGCCCAGGCTTTGCGCCAGGACTGTTCCGCCGACGTCGATCTCCCCGACGCGCTCGGCCTTCAGCCGGCGCATCGCCGCCTCGAGGTCGCCATCGACAAGAGTGGCGTTGGGACCGACTGACGCGAGCGCGCGCGATACGACCCATTTCGGCTGGCTGCACCACGCCTCCGCGAATTCGCGTTCCGCCGCGTCCCACTCGGGATGGTCGTCGTCCCAATAGCGCATCACCTCATACAGGCCGCGACCGTACACACTGCCCCGCTGGTCGCGCGTCTGCTCGATGAAATGACGGAAGAGCGCGGGGCTTGGCCCAAACGCCGTGTGATCGACGTAGCCGTCCAGAGACTGGTTCATTCCAAAAACGAGTTTCGCCATGCTACAAATCCCCACCAAAGGTTCTGCAGGATACCGCCGTTACCGGACACAAGATTGGAAACAATCCGCCATTTTGGCATGGGGCTAGTATGGCATAGGAGCGTGCACAACGGAATTACATGCCCGAACTTGTTGCGATGATCCAGACAACGTGGCCTAAGATTCGCGTGGGTTTGTATAAGCGCGATGATGGTCGATTCCAGTACATCGAAGAAGGGCTGCACGCTGACGAAGATGGTGGGGAAAGTTGGATTCAATACAATGAATCCGACCTATACGATGACATCATCCGCGCAAAGGCCGACATGGTCCGATTTTATTGCGAACTGGTAGAGGACGAATACGTCGTCGATCCCCAGAGTGTCACGATTTTGGAACTTCCAGACTTCAAAGGCCCACATCACCCGAGGCTGCTGATACGTCGTTATGAATGAGGGTCCAATTCAAACTTTACCAGTGCCCACAGCGTCAATGGGGTGCCAAGCGTCAGAGTTCGACCGCCGGGAATCAGTCAAGGAACGCACGCCGCGCTGGCGTAACTGACAACCCAAAACGCGCGTCCTGGAGCAGTTTCCGAATGTATCGACGCAAGCAATCCCCTCCCCCGAGCGCAGCGAGTGGGGAGGGTTAGGGTGGGGGCAAGTAAAAGAGTCTTGCGCGCGCGGACGCGCGCGTTCCCCACCCTGACCCTCCCCACGCTTCGCGGGGGAGGGGCGATTCGGTTCGATGCAAAACCTGCCTGCCAAATTGTAGCAGGAGGCACGAAAGGGTTGCCCCCGGTTCGACTCACGGCTAAACGATCCCCTTAGCCTGCAATCTGTCCGGAACCCCGCGCGCCTCGCGCGTGCGTGGCCGTGTGCGAGAAAAAATGCCCAAACGCCAGGATATCCACACGGTTCTGATCATCGGCGCGGGGCCCATCGTCATCGGGCAAGCCTGCGAGTTCGATTATTCCGGCGCCCAGGCCTGCAAGGCCCTGCGCGCGGAAGGCTATCGTGTGGTGCTGGTCAATTCGAACCCCGCCACCATCATGACCGATCCGCAGCTGGCGGACGCGACCTATATCGAGCCGATCACGCCGGAATTCCTCGAGAAGATCATCGCCCGTGAGGGGCCGAACGTTCCCGCCGGAAAAGTGTTCGCGCTCTTGCCCACCATGGGCGGGCAGACGGCGCTCAACACGGCACTCTCCTTGCGCAAGCGGGGCGTGCTGGAAAAATACGACGTCGAACTGATCGGCGCCAGCGCGGAGGCGATCGACAAGGCGGAAGACCGCGAACTCTTTCGCCAGGCGATGATGAAGATCGGTCTCGATGTGCCGCTCGGCGTCACGCTCAAGGGCTATCTGCGCCACAAGAAAGACGAGGCAGGCAACTTCCTTTATGACGGGCAGAACAACCCGATCATGGAGCTGTCGCCGGAAGCGTTCGCCCATGCGCTGCAGGCGCTGGACGAAGTGGGATTGCCTGCGGTCATCCGGCCATCCTTCACGCTGGGCGGCACGGGCGGCGGCATCGCCTATAACCGCGAGGAATTTTTCGAGATCGTCGAGCAAGGCCTGGACGCCTCGCCCACCAACGAAGTGCTGATCGAAGAGTCGGTGCTCGGCTGGAAGGAATTCGAGATGGAAGTCGTGCGCGACCGCGCCGACAACGCCATCATCGTGTGCTCCATCGAGAATGTGGATTCGATGGGCGTGCATACGGGCGATTCCATCACGGTGGCACCTGCCCTCACGCTCACCGACAAGGAATATCAGCGCATGCGCTCGGCCTCGATCGCCGTGCTGCGCGAGATCGGGGTGGAGACCGGCGGCTCCAATGTGCAGTTTGCGGTCAATCCCGAAGATGGCCGCATGGTGCTGATCGAGATGAACCCGCGTGTGTCGCGCTCGTCCGCGCTGGCCTCGAAGGCCACGGGATTTCCCATCGCCAAGATCGCGGCCAAGCTCGCCGTCGGCTACACGCTGGACGAATTGCAGAACGACATCACGGAGGTCACGCCCGCCTCGTTCGAGCCCACCATCGACTATGTGGTGACGAAGCTGCCCCGTTTCGCGTTCGAGAAATTCCCCGGCGCGGAGCCCGTGCTCACCACCTCGATGAAATCGGTGGGCGAAGCGATGGCGATCGGGCGCACCTTCGCGGAATCGCTGCAGAAGGCGCTGCGCTCGCTGGAAACCGGATTGACCGGGCTGGACGAGATCGAGCTGCCGTCCGATCCCAATGCCATCCGCGCGGCGCTGGCCCGCACCAGCCCGGATCGCTTGCGCGTGGCGGCGCAGGCATTGCGCCAGGGTTTCCCCATGGCCGATGTGGCAGCCATCACGAAATACGATCCTTGGTTCCTGGGCGAAATCGAAACCATCCTCAAGGCGGAAGCGCGCGTGCGCACGGCCGGATTGCCCCGTGATGCCGATGGTCTGCGCCGGTTCAAAGCGATGGGCTTTTCCGATGCGCGGCTCGGCAAACTGACGGGCCGCTCGGAAAAAGACGTGCGCGCCGCGCGCAGGAGCCTCGGCGTGCGTCCCGTGTTCAAGCGCATCGATACTTGTGCGGCCGAATTCGCGGCTATCACACCTTATATGTATTCGACCTACGAGACGCCGTTTTCCGGTGCGGCCGAATGCGAGAGCAAGCCCACGGACAAACGAAAGATCATCATCCTCGGCGGCGGACCCAACCGCATCGGCCAGGGCATCGAGTTCGACTATTGCTGCTGTCACGCGGCCTATGCGCTCAGCGAGCGCGGCTTCGAGACCATCATGGTCAATTGCAATCCGGAGACCGTGTCGACGGATTACGACACCTCCGACCGGCTTTATTTCGAGCCGCTCACCGCCGAAGACGTGCTGGAAATCGTGGCGACCGAACGGCAGAACGGCAGGCTCGAAGGCGTGATCGTGCAGTTCGGCGGGCAGACCCCGCTCAAGCTCGCCAACATGCTGGTGGAAAACGGCGTGCCGATCCTGGGCACCACGGCGGATGCCATCGATCTGGCCGAAGACCGCAAGCGCTTCCAGGTTCTGCTCAACAAGATCGGCCTGAAGCAGCCGCGCAACGCCACCGCGATGACACCGGACGAAACCGTCGCGGCCGCGGCGGAGATCGGCTATCCCGTGATCCTGCGGCCCTCCTATGTGCTCGGTGGACGCGGCATGGTGGTGGTGGGCGACGAAGCGCAGCTCAAGACGACGTTGCAGTCCGGCGAATTGTTCCGCATCTCCGGCGACAATCCCGTGTTGATCGACGGCTTCCTGCATCACGCGATCGAGATCGACGTGGACGCCATCGGCGACGGCACGGGCGACGTGTTCATCGCCGGCATCATGGAGCATATCGAGGAGGCAGGCGTGCATTCCGGCGACTCGGCCTGCGCGATCCCGCCCCATTCGCTGAAGCCCGCGACCATCGCGGAGATCGAGCGGCAGACCGTCGAGCTTGCGCGCGCGCTGAACGTGCGCGGATTGATGAATGTGCAATATGCGGTGCAAGGCGCGGACATCTATGTGCTCGAAGTCAATCCGCGCGCCAGCCGCACGGTGCCGTTCGTGGCCAAGGCCATCGGCCTGCCTGTGGCCGCACTTGCCGCGCGCGTGATGGCAGGCGAGACGCTTGCCTCGCTGAAGCTCCGGAAGCCCGACATCAAGCATATCGCGGTGAAGGAAGCCGTGCTGCCTTTCGCGCGCTTCCCCGGTGTCGACACGATCCTCGGGCCCGAGATGCGCTCGACCGGCGAAGTGATGGGCCTCGACATGACTTTCGGCCGCGCCTTTGCCAAGAGCCAGATAGGCGCCGGCGCGAAACTTCCGCTCAGCGGCACCGTGTTCATTTCCGTAAAGGAAAGCGACAAGGAATTCGCCGTGGAGCCGGCGCAACAATTGCTGGCGATGGGCTTCTCGATCATCGCCACCCGGGGCACCGCGAAATATCTCCAGGCGGCCGGCCTCGAAGTGCGGGTCGTCAACAAGGTGCTGGAAGGACGGCCGCACATCGTGGACGCGCTCAAGAACACGGAGGTCCAGCTGGTGTTCAACACCACCGAAGGCGCGCAGGCGCTGGCCGACTCCCTTTCCATCCGGCGCACGGCGCTCCAGATGAAAGTTCCCTATTACACGACCATGGCCGGGGCCGCCGCCGCGACCCAGGCCATTGCCGCCTTGCGCGAGGGCTCCCTTGAAGTTGCGCCCCTCCAGTCTTACAGTTTCTAAGCGTTCGCCGGACAAAGGAAGCGAAAGTCTAGGCGTAACAAGGACTTAAGAAAAAGCACGGGACTTCCGCAATCGGCCGCGCCGGGAGGCAGGCCGGCGGGAGT
>JBEKLK010000077.1:0-11915 GCA_050010235.1 Rhizomicrobium sp. | reverse complement strand
TCTCGACCGGTTGCGGCTCCTTCACCTTCACGATCATGTCGGCGGTGGCGAATACTTCGTCGGCATCGGGCAGGATCTTCGCGCCCACGCGCGTGTACATGTCGTCGAACAGTCCGATGCCGTCGCCGGCCTTGGTCTGGACGAACACCTGATGGCCGCGCGCCGTCAATTCGCGCACCGCCGATGGCGTCATCCCCACGCGATATTCGTGATTCTTGATTTCCTTGGGCACGCCGATGCGCATGATGGCCTCTCGTTCGTTGTTCTACCAGCGATCCCGTGCTTCGAGGATCGCCACAAAGGCAAAAGCCGCCAGTTCGGAATACGCCGCAAGAGTAAGAACAAGCGGGTCGATGGTGTAGTTCGTGGCGGCAAGCACATATCTGGTGCCGACATTCATCGCGAACGTCAGCAGCGGCGGTATAACAAGGACCAGCAGGACGATAAAGACGCGTCTTGCGGCGGTCATGCAGCTACCCCCGGAGGCTTCAGTCGAGCCGCTGCAATATAGCGCGAATCCCCTCGACCATGCGGCCGATATCCGATTCGGTCGCGATCAGCGGCGGCGATAACGCAATCGTGTCGCCGGAAATGCGGATCACGAGATTTTCTTCTGCAAAGGCCCGCCGCATCGCGTCATAACCCCGCCGGCCGGGCATGGCCGGGTCCGGCTCGAGATCGATGCCGGCCGCGATCCCCACATTGCGAATGTCGGTCACGCGCGCAGCACCCTTGAGGCTGTGCACCGCATCGGCGAAGGCGGGTTCCAACTTTTTGGCACGCTCGAAGAGGCCCTCGTCGCGATAAAGATCGAGCGTGGCGAGACCGGCCGCGCAAGCGAGCGGATGGCCCGAATAGGTATTGCCGTGGAACAGCTCGATGCCGTGCTCGGGGCCCGACATGAACGCGTCATGCACGGCGTTCCGCACGATGACGCCTCCGAGAGGCACGGCCGCGTTCGTCACGCCCTTGGCGAAAGTGATCATGTCGGGGACGACGCCGTAGCGCTCGGCGGCGAACGCGGCGCCCATGCGGCCGAAGCCCGTGATCACTTCGTCGAAAATCAACAGGATGCCGTGCTTGTCGCACAACGCGCGCAGCCGCTTGAGGTAATCCGTGGGCGACGCGAACACGCCCGCGGAGCCGGACATCGGCTCCACGATGACGGCCGCAATCGTCTCCGCGCCGTGGAGCGCCACGAGCCCTTCGAGCGCATCGGCATAGTCGGCGCCGCCGGCCGGTTCGCCTTTGGTGAACACCATGCGCGCGCGATCGTAAGGCAGAGGCAGATGATCGTCCGTACCCGGAAGAAGTGGCCCGTATGGCCTGCGGTTGTTGCCGAGACCGCCGACGGAGATGCCGGCGAAGGAGGTGCCGTGATAGGCCTTGTCGCGTCCGATCAGGCGGAAGCGTCCGCCCTGCCCGATCTTCTGGAAATAGGCGCGCGCAATCTTGAGCGACGTGTCAGCGGCCTCCGATCCCGAATTGACGAAGAACACATGATCCATGCCTTCTGGCGCCAGCGCCGCGATGCGCTGCGCCAGCGTGAAGGCGGCGGGATGGCCGAACTGAAATGTCGGCGCGAAATCGAGCTCGCCGGCGGCCGCGCGAATCGCATCGACGATGGGCTTGCGGCCATGGCCCGCATTCACGCACCACAGGCCGGCGCAGGCATCGAGCAGCGCGCGGCCGGTTTCGTCGTAGAAATACATCCCTTCCGCCCGCACCAGCATGCGCGGGCTCGCCTTGAAATGCCGGTTGGGCGTGTACGGCATCCAGAAGGCGCCGAGATCGTTTGGGATTTCCCGCTTCGCGCCCGGCGAAAGCTCGTTGGGACGCATGTCAGACTCCGATCGGACCGTGCCGGTCCCTCGGGCAAGCTAACAAACAAGGCTAGGGGGTCAAGGCGCGGGGATAACGCGAGAGAAAGTGGGATCCGGAACAAACGCGCCAGCCCCGGCGGTCTCCCGCCGGGGCTGGACGTCAAGCCTTTGATCGACCTGAACTCGAGGCCAACCGGGGAGGCTTAATGGTGCCAGTGGCCGCCGTGGCCACCCCACCCTCCGCGATAGCCGTGCCATCCGCCGTTGAACCAGACATGATTCACGCCGCCCCAATAGCGATAATAATGGGGGCCGTAATACCAGGCGCCATCGATCCACACCGGGCCCGAATAGGCCGGATAGCCGCAATAGCCGCCATACGCATAATTGTAGTTGTAGCAGGGCCCCGGCGGGTAATAGCCCGGGCCATAACCAAAGCCCGGCCCCGGAATGCCGATGCCGATTCCCACATGGACACCGGCGGAGGCCGGCGCCGTCGTGGCGACTGTCGTGGCTGTTGTGACGCCTGCCGTCATCAGCGCACCGAGTGCGAGTTGTGCGATCTTTTTCATGTGCTCCAGTCCTTTGTTCGTTTGCGGTCAAGCTGCCCATCGACCATGAGCGCGATTCTGGCCGCCGTCGCCTGAACCGCACATGAATAACGCTTTCAGAAAACGACGGTTTCCGGACTGTCAGGCCGAGCGCCCGCGGGCATCGACCGGCCAGATCGCCTCCAGGGTTTGCCCGCGCATCGCATGGTAGCGGTCGTAGAGATTGACGGTGGGATCGCAATGCGGGACGACGCAGCGGATGGGGTCGCCGGGCCGCAGCTTGCTGTCGGCGCTTTGATAAAAGATTCCGCCCTGCTCGTCGCCGAAGAAGAAATAGTTGGCACCCGCCGGCGCGCCCGAATCGATGACCGGCGCGCCCGCATCGGTCGCGAAGGATTTGAAGCCCGCATCCGTCGTGGCGAGCCCGTCGCGGTTGGCGCTGATGACGGTGGTCTGCACGAACAGCGAGATTTCGAACGGCACGCGCTCGCCCGGCTTTTCCCACACCTCGTTATATTGGCGATCCATGAAGATGTAGGAGCCCACCTGAAGCTCCGTCAGCACGCGCGCATCGGGATCGATGTCGAACGTGCCCGTCCCGCCGCCGGAGAGGATTGCGGGCTTGAGCCCTGCCTTCGCGAGCGCGTCGCGCAATTCGCCCAGCTCGCGCATCGCGGAGAGGGATTTGTCGCGCCGCTCGTTCGGCGATTCCATATGCTGCACCTGGCCCGCGTAACATTGCAGGCCCATGAATTCGAGACTGCCGCTTCCGGCCACTTGCTTGGCCAGTGCGATCGCGCCGTCGCCCGGCCGGATGCCGGTGCGACCGAGGCCCGGATCGATATCGACCAGGATCTTCATGCGCTTGCCCGACGCCTTCGCGGCCTGGGCCAGACGCGCGGCCACTTCGGCATTGTCGCAAACGGCCATCAACTCTTTCATGCGCGCGTTCAGCGCCATCAGTCGTGCGATGCCGCGCTCGGTGACGACGGGCGAGGTGATCAGGATCGAGTCGATGCCGCCTTCCGCGAGAGCCTCGGCCTCGCCCAGCTTGGCGCAGCAGACCCCCAGCGCACCGCCCGCGATCTGCAGCTTTGCGATCTCCACGCTCTTGTGGGTTTTGGCATGGGGCCGGAGCGCGATGCCGTGTTTGCGGGCGTGTTCCGCCATCTTCGCGATATTGCGTTCGAGACGGTCGAGATCGATCACCAATGCCGGCGTCTGGAGCAGGGCCCCACCGTCCTCGCGGCCGATCAGATCGTCGTTCAGGCCTTGCGCTGTCATGTTCGCCTCGTAATGTGGGCCACCCCTCATGGTCGCCCTCGCTCTCATCCTTCTTTCCGCCGTCGTCCATGCCGTCGTCAACCTCCTGACGAAACGGGCCGACGATCCCTACGCCATGCGCCTGCTCATCGGCGTGTTCTCCGCCGTTCTCGTGAGCCCGTTCCTGTTTTTCGTGCCCCTCCCCCACGGCCTCGCCGTCTGGCTCCTGTTCGGGACGGCGGCGGTGCACGCGGTCTACGAATTGCTGCTGGTCAAGTCCTATGAAAGTGCGGCGTTCTCGGCCGTCTATCCCGTCGCGCGCGGCACGGGACCGCTGTTCACGGCCATCGGCGCCATCGTCATCCTGCACGAACACGCGCCGCTCTCCGAGATCGCAGGCATCGCGATGGTGTGCGGCGGCGTGATCGCGATGGGCCTTTCGCACCGCGCGACAGACGGCGCGCTGCGGGGCCTCACCTTTGCGCTCGGCACCGGATTGACCATCGGTTGCTACACATTGATCGACGCCTCCGGCGTGCGGATCGTGCCCAACCAGTTCACCTATGTGCTGTGGTTCTTCGTGGCGCATGGCGCTTGCGTGCTCGCCACCGCGCCGGGCATTCGCGGACGGCGCGTCATCGTGGAAGCGCGCAAGCAATGGAAGCTGGGCGTGCTGATGGGTGCGCTGTCCATCACCACTTACGGTTCGGCGATGCTCGCCTATCGCTATGGCGCCACCGCGCAGCTCGCGGCCTTGCGCGAAACGAGCGTGCTGTTCGGCACAGCGCTTGCGATGCATTTCCTCGGCGACAAAATGAACTGGCGCCGCTGGTGCGCGGCCATCGCGATCGCCGCGGGAGCGATATTGCTGCAGGCTGGGTAGAACGTAATCGGTTGGCTGCCGAGCGATCACGAGCATGAGCGATTTCATTCGTCCTCGACCCCCGCGCCGGGGGGGGATCGAGATCCGAATCGCGCCGCGCGATTTCGCGCCCGGAATCCGCTTCCAGCCGAAAATCCTCCTCCAAGTGCAGAGATACGTGCGGCCACTCGAGATAGAGCAGCCGCTCTTCCGCCCGGGACAGCACGCGGCCCTCGGCCGACACCAGATTTCCCGTGCGGCGCGGGATATCTGGCGGCGCGGCGGGCTGCATCCGGCGTTCGTCGCGGGCGCGAGTTTCCTGTTTCTCGGCGAGTTCGGCGAGTCGATGCTCTATTTCGATCCCGCATGGAAATCGATCGCGACGACAATCGTCAAAGCGTGAGGCTCTACGGGATGAAATCCCATCGTCGCTCTCTCCGACGAAGCCGGCGCTGCGAGAATATTCGCCTGAACAACTCCGCTCCGTCCTCATGTCTTCAACCCTTCGCAAGCCACGGGATTCGTGTATAACTGGTTGGGGGAAACGACGTCGTTCGGGGGCAAATAATGAAAGCATTGCAATGCGCCGCACTTGTGCTGGCGCTCGGCCTATTGGGTTGCGGCGCAACATCCTATGCGCCGGAGGGGTGGACCGGCGGCTTCAGCGAAAAGCAGCTGGAGCCCGGTATCTGGCGAATCGGCTTCTACGGCAACGGCAACACGACGAGCGAAACGGTCCAGACGTTCTGGCTTTACCACTGCGCGGAATTTTCGAAGCAGCAGGGCTATGACGGATTCGAGGTCGTCTCGGACGTTCATCTCGTTTTGCAAAAGGATTGGAATTCCGCAGACGGCCCGCGCGTTCTCGTACATGGCGGCGGAGGCGGTGGCGGGGGTGTCATCATTATTCCCGGAGCGGTGAACATTCCCAAGCCCACGCTTGAGGCCGATATCCGTCTGATGCATGCTCCCGTCGCGGCGCACCCGCCCAAGGTCTTCGATTCTGCGGTTCTGCTATACGCACTCGAGCCGCTCGTGAAAGGCCGTCTGTGCGTGGGAGGAAATGTCTGCCCGCACGATCACTCCTATCTGCACGGCTCGGGCGCTCCGAGCTGATCACGCAGGAGGCTGTGCCGGCTCCATTGCCGGGACGCCGAGATTGCGCGCCTTGTCGCCGATCAGCGGATCGAGTTTCCGCGCGGCGTTGAAGTCGGATTGCGCGGCGGCGGCATCGCCCAGCTTCTGACTCGCCAGCGCACGCCCGTACAATGCCATGGCGAGATCGGGTTTGATGGCGAGCGCCGCGTCGAAATCGGTGCGCGCATCGTCCGCCTTGCCGGCATCGAGCCGGGCGAAGCCCCGTATGGACAGGACAGATTCATTCTTCGGATATTTGGCAACGGCGATATCGCAGGCCACAAGGACGTCGGCGGCATGGCCCGACTTGGTGCCGTATTGGCATTGCCAGGATTTGCCCATCGCCGGTTCGATTGCGTCGGCCGCGATTCCGCGATCGATATCGGCAATCGCCGCATCGTAGCGACCCAGTTCCAGATTGGCCGCGGCGCGGTGCATGTATGCCTCCCAGCCGCGCGGAAACAAGCTGATGACGTCGTCATAGTGCAGCATGGCGAGATCGGTGTGATGCCGCTTCATCTCCACGTCGCCGAGGTCCAACTGCCAGCGAAAGAATCGCGGCGCAAGATGGGCCGCCATGGTCAGATCTTGGAAAGCGCCGTCGAAATCCTTGAGCTGTTCGCGCGCTTGCCCCCTGTCTCCCCACGAAATATGCCCTCCGGGGTCCAGGCGAATGGATTCCGTCAACTCATCGACGCCTGTTTTGAGGTCATGGTGTTTCAATGCGATTTCGCCGAGCCACGCATGGGCAAGCGCGATGTCGCTCTGCCAGAGATCGCCCGAATTGAGCGCTTCGTGAATCTGGGTGATGGCCTTCGGTTCGTCTTTGGAAAGTTCGCTATTGGTGTCGATCATCAGGAGGCGAATGTGAAACCCCGTCGGCGAGGGCTGCGGCGCCGCGATCTTGGCGCTCTGGAAAAGTGGCAGCTTGAGCGCCGTCGTGTCGGGGACGTTGCTGACCACGACGTCGGGAAGCGAGGCGAGCTTCGCCTTCGCGATCGCTATGTCGCGCGCCTTCTCGTCGGTCACGACGAAATAGCCTCCTTCCGAGCAAGTTGAGCCGACCCAATTGCTCCAGGTCAGCGGTTCGTAGCGCAATGCGCCGAGATAGGTGGCCTGCCCGGCCTTAACTGTAAATGGAATGCTGAAATGCGCAATCGGATTGGGTCCATTGCATCCGGTGGCGGCCGCGAACACCAATCTCGACAAAATGTAATTGCCCGGCGGCAATGCACGGACGTCGACATCTCCAACGATCTCCGTGCCGTCTTGAATGTCGTATTTCTTGCTACCGAATATCGATGGGCGCCACATCGAAAGCGTCGACAGAACATTCTCGTCGATAGATTCGACGTCCAGCGTTAAGGCCGAGATGCCCACGCCGGCGTCGTGGAGCGCAATGGAAATCACAACGAACCCGGCATCTGCGCCGGTATAATTGGTGTCTGTGAACTGGCTCTGCACGGGCGCGCCTCCAAGAGCCTGGGCGTGAGCGGTGCCGACCGTGAAGCTTGCCAACAGAACGCCGATGGCGAAATATCCAATTCGCGACATTGCAACGGCAACGCATGCCCACGCGCGATTTTGCCCCATGTCGCCCCCCCGAGCGTGATCCAGCAACGCGACGTTGCACAAAAGAGCGAAGGCTGGCAACTCCCGCTACCCCTCTCAGCGCGAGCGATTTGGCGCGTTAAGCCCCCTGCTCTGCCATTTTGTACCCGCCCGTCAGACGCACGCGGATCATCCAGAAGACCAGCAGGCCCAGCGGAATGAACTGCGGCAGAAAAAAGATCGGCGTGACATGCATGGGGCCCGGCAGGAGCCGCGGCAATCCGTTGGTGAAAGCGGAGCCTGTCGCCATCATCAGCCCCACGCACATGCGCCACAGATGCCGCGCGATGCGCGGTGCGCCGGAGATGCCGCCGGCGAACACAATTTTCGCATCGCCGATCACCGCAACGGCCAGCACGAACGCAATGCTGTACATCGCGATCAGAACGGGCCCCTTGAACGCGACCGTGCTCTTGAACAGGGGCGCCATGCCGGTCGCCAGCTGAAAAGCCAGAATTGCAAACGGCGCGAAGAGAACGAGCGCAGCGACGAGCGCGATCTTTTCGGGAATGCCGATCGTGCCTTCCTTGCGCCGGACCGTCAGCCATGCCGTTCCCACGAGATAGGCGACGAACGCGGCGCCGAAGATATTGGCCCGGTCGGGAACCACGACGCCGAGATAAGCGGCGAACGCCGCCATCGTCAGCATGGAAATGAAGAAGACGTTGCCGGCCGCACGATGCAGACGCCCGCCCTTGCGCGCGAACACGGCGACCGTGCCGGAGATGAGCGCGAGCGTGCCGCCGACGACGTGAAAAACATAGGCAAGCGTCGTCATTTCGCGAAGCATGCTCATGCTTGCCCCTGGGCCTTCCGATACCTAGATTCAGCCTATCCGGCGTGAACGCGGCCGGCCATGACGCGAGACACCAAGAGCATGATCCCAGGTAACAACCGCACAAAAAGCCCATGCCTGAGCTGACGGTCGCGGCGGGCCTGGCGCGGGGGTTGATGGATCTGGCCGTCTCCAAAGGCGCGAGCGAAACGGAATTGGCCGCGCGATCCGGAATCGCTGTCGAAGACTTGCGGGACGTCGATCGCCGCATCCCTTTCCCGAAATATATCGCGCTGATGCACGCGGGCCAGGCGCTCGCAAACGATCCCGCGCTCGCGCTGCATTACGGCGAAACCAACGACATGTCCCAGATCTCCGTCGTGGGGCTCATCGCCTATACCTGCGAAACCATGCTGGACGTGATGGTGCAGCTCAATCGCTACGGGCGTCTGGTGGTCGAATTCGACGGGCCGCATGACCGCTTCAAGGTCGTGCCGAAAGACGGCGGCATCTGGGCCGTCGACAACCGCGAGAATCCCAATTCATTTCCGGAGCTCACCGAATCCACCTTCGCGCGCATGATCTGCGGGCCCCGCCGCTTCGGCGTCACCCAGATCGCCAAGGCCGTGCACGTCACGCACTCTGCTCCCCCCTATCGCGCCGAATATGAGCGCATCTATGGTGCGCCCGTGACCTTCGATGCCGATTGGAACGCGGCGCAGCTCGATGAAAAATGGATGACCCACAAAATCGCCGTGCAGCCGCACTACGTCTTCGGCATTCTCAGCGAACATGCCGATGCGCTGCTCAAGAGCCTGGAGAACTCGAAATCCACGCGGGGGCGCGTCGAAAGCCTGCTGATGCCGATCCTGCACAAGGGCGAAGCGAGCATGGACGCCATCGCCGAGAAGATGGGACTGAGCCGTCAGACCTTGTTCCGCCAGTTGAAAGCAGAAGGCACGAATTTCGAGACGGTGCTGGATGCATTGCGCCACCAGCTGGCGCTGCAATATCTGCGGGGCAGGAAAGCGTCGGTGAACGAAACCGCCTATCTGGTGGGGTTCTCCGAGCCGGCGGCGTTTTCGCGCGCGTTCAAGCGTTGGACAGGCATGAACCCGCGCGAAATGCGGCATGACGCGGATGCCGCGCGTCAATAGAGGCCGGGAACGATGCGCCAGCGCACGCGCTTCACATACTCCGTCCACAGCGCGCCGTATTTTCGCGCGCAGCGGCGATCGTCGTCGATCTGCCGGGGGACCAGCAGCACCACATAATATAGCGGGTAAAGCCACGGCGCGACGTGGCCCGGATAGCCAAGCGCCAGCGTGAGGCCTGCGGCCATCAGGAACTCACCCAGATAATTCATATGGCGCGCCACGCCCCAGAAACCGCTGACGAGAAGTTTGTTGTTGCCGTCTGAGAGCACGACAGGCGCGATAAGCCCGAGGAACCGCGCGTCCGGATCGCGCTTGAACAGATATTTCTGCATGTTGGCGCCGCGGGCGAATATCCAGCCGCAGAAAAACAGAACCGCGGCAAGCGCGCGCAATGCGACCGAGGCATGGGGATCGGGCAAATCCGCGACCGACCACAGCCCGACGCCATAGAAATAGGGATAGAAGACGAGGCACCCCCAGGCGAGCTTGAAGCCCACGCGCTCGGCGAAGAAATCATAGGTGTAGAGATGCACGCGCTCGAACAAGAGATATTCGCACAGGAAGAACGTGAAGAGCGCGACATAGAGCATCACATCGGATGAGGGATCGCCCGGGAAAGCGAGGCGCTGATGCGCCGCGAACCCATAGAGATTGAGCCCCAGCATGGTTGCGCCGGCGAGATAGAGATACATCTTCGCGTCGATGCGCGCGCTCAGCGCTTGCGGATTCTCGATGCGGCCGAGATAGAGATCCGCGAGCAGGCCCTTCCCGGTGGGCCGCGCAGGCAGAACGAATGCGAGCGTCACCAAAACGCCGAGAACGCAGGCGCCGGCGAGTCCCTGCCAACGCGTCTGCCAGAAGAAATCCCAGGCGAGCCAGCCCCGCGAACAGGCGAAGGCCCACAGCGCAATTGTCAGCACATAAACGGCCAGACCGTTCAGTCGATAGCGATAGGGCCTCCCGGTGGCGGGATCGATCGCGTAGCCGTCGACTTTTCGCGCCGGCAACACGAGATGCAGAAGTGCTATTCCCGCATAGACGCCGGCAGGCGCGAGGAAGCCCGCAACGCTCACGTGAAGTCCTTCGTCGTGCGACCCATGGCGGCAATCGCGACGCGCCGCGAGAGCATGCGGCCAAGAACAAAGCGCGCGAACCGGTTGAAGGCGCCCGGCACCACGATGGGGCCGCGGCCGAGCGCATCGAGCGCGGCCTCCGCCACCGTGCGGGGCTCGAGCGTTCCCGGCGCGTCATGTTTCACGGTCTTCGTATAAGCCGGCGTGCGAATCGCGCCCGCGCAACAGGCCACGACATCGACTCCTTTCGGGCGCAGCTCGCTCCAAAGGCCCTCGCCCAGGATCGTGTTGAACGCTTTGGACGCGGCGTAAGCGGCGATGCGCGGACCGCCCTGCTGGCCGGCAATCGAAGACATCAGCACGATTCCGCCGCGCCCGCGCGCGATCATGCGGGGTGCGAACGTGTGCGCGACGATGAGCGGCGCGCGCATATTGACATCGACCACGCGCATGAGATCGGCGACGGGCTGCGCGACCATCTCGCCCACGGGCCCGTAAGCGGCGTTGTAGACGGCGAGCCCGACATCGAGATCCTTCGTCAGCGTTTCCAGCGCATCCGCCAGATCGGCGCGCGCCAGATCGCAGACGGCTTCGCGCACTTCGATGGCGTTGTCGGCGCGCAGGCGCCGGGCCACGTCCTCAAGCAGATCGCCGCGCCGCGCGAGCAGCAACAGATTCATGCCGCGCGCTGCCAGCGCCGCCGCGAATGCTTCGCCCAATCCTTCGGACGCACCCGCGACGACTGCCCAGGGACCATATTTCGCTGCGAAAGTCGTGGGCATCTTCCTGCTTTCCCGTCGGTCGGAACGCGCGACGCGGTTCAACTTCCCAAAGGAAGCTCACCGCCCCCGATAGCGCAATCCGTCCATCACCAGCCGCAACACGCGCCCCGCGCGCTCTTTCCAATCCTTGTCGCCCGCGAAGGACCAGGTGCTGGCGGCGACGGCCAGAAGCACATCCTGCGGCTCGACGTCGCTTCCGATTGCGCCGCTCTTCGCCGCGGCGTCGAGCAGCAGAGTCGCGGCTTCCGTCATGCGATCGCGCGAATAGGCGGAAGTTTCCCCGCCCGGTTCGAAGATGGATTGAAGCGCGTCCTTCAACCCGCGCTTGGCCACGATCAATGCGCAATAGCGTTTGAGCCATTCTTCCAGCGCGGCGTCGGCCGGCATTCTCCGCAGGAGCTTCGGCGCGTCTTCGCTGAGGCGCTCGACCTCGTGACGATAGACGGCTTCGACCAGCGCGTCGCGGGTGGGGAAATGGCGATAGAGCGTGCCGATGCCGACGCCCGCACTCTCTGCAACGGCCGACAAGGTCACCTCCCGCTTCGAAGAGGTGAACAATTTCAAGGCCGCAGCTAGCAGCCGTTCGCGGTTGCGCGTTGCGTCGGCGCGGGGCGGGCGAACGGGCCTGGATTTGGGCAAGGCGGCCTCTTGTAAAACGGAGGGTCCTCCGTATATAACTTTCGGAAGCGGAGAATCCTCCGCTTCCCCCAACATAGTGTTTCGGAGGACAAACCTCCATAACCCCAGGGCTTCGTTTGTCGCAATCGGCGATTTCCGGATAACCAGGACACAGGCACGGCCTCGCGAACAGGAAACCGGCGCGGCCGAACCGCAACAGGAGAACCATCATGAGCAGGACATTTGGCGCAGAATCGACGACC
>JBEKLK010000076.1:0-11997 GCA_050010235.1 Rhizomicrobium sp. | reverse complement strand
CGTGCCGCAGATCGTCAGCGCGCTCATGATGATGCGCGACATCAGCCCGATGAGAAGACCCGCCGTCACTTCCTGCACGAGCATCAGGCCGAACGCCATGGACGATTGCGGGGCCTGTTGCGGATAGGCATGGGCGACGACAGGCGCGAGCGCGAATGAGACGGCCAGCGCCAACGCCAGGCGCACGCGCGATGGAATCGCCGCGTCGCCTATCGACGGCAGGAGCATGATCATCGCGCTGGTGCGCGCGAAAACGAGCGCATAGACGATGACGACGCTGGAGAGATTGGCGAGATGCACCGTCATCGCACTAATAGGCCGAGATGCGCGCGGCGACGTCCGTCATCAGCCCGGACATCGCAGCGCCGGCAAAAGGCAATGCGAGAAGCAGGACCAGGAAGATGACGATGATCTTCGGCACGAAGACCAGCGTCATTTCCTGAATCTGCGTCAGGGCCTGCAGCAATCCGATGGCGAGTCCGACGACCAGCCCCGCAATCATGGCGGGCGCCGCGATCTCGAGCAGCACCCAGATCGCTTCGCGCGCAAAATCGATGGAATCGGCCGGTGTCATGATCTTCCTGCGCCGTCAGATCGGCATCTGCATGATGTTCTGGTAGGCGGTGATCACCTTGTCGCGGATTGCCACGACGGTATCGAGGGAGAGTTCTGCGGAATTGACGGCATTGACGACATCGACGATGTCGGCCTGCCCGGCGACCTGCTTTGTCGCCATCTGTTCGCCCGTCTGCATCGTGCTGACGGCATTGTTCATGGCGCCCGACAGAAAATCGGAAAAGCTCGAGGCCGGAGTTGCGGCTTGTGTCGCGGCGGACGGCGCCGAGGCGCCGATATTGGAGAGCGCCTGATAGGCGGCAGCGGCGGCAGCGGGTGCGATAGTCATGGTCTATGTCCTATTGGCGCAGGAGGTCGACGGTGCGCGACATCATCGTCTTCGCGGCATCGAGCACGTTCAGATCGGCTTCGTAGGATTTCTGTGCTTCGCGCATGTCCATGATTTCGACCAGCGCGTTGACGTTGGGAAGCTTGACGTAGCCCTGCTTGTCCGCGGTGGGATTGCCGGGCTCGTATTGCAGGTGGAACGCAGTCATGTCGGCGGCGGGTTTGCCCGCCTCCACCATCGTCGCGTTCAACTCGTTGTTGAAGCTGCTGGTCATGGTCGCGATTTTGCGGCGATAGGGATCGCCGCCCGGCAGGGGCGACGTCGAATCCGCGTTGGCGATATTTTCCGCGATGGTGCGCATGCGCGTCGATTGCGCACGCATGCCCGAGGCGGCGACAAGCATCGATGTTGCGAGATCCATGAGAGTGTCTCCTACGGACTGCCGATGGCGGTGCGCATCATGCCGACCGCCTTCGAATAGAGATTTGCCGCCGCCTGGTATTGGGCCTGGGTGTCGGCGACCTTGATCATTTCTTCTTCCGCCGAAACGGTTACCCCGCCTGTCGAACCGTCTTCCAGATCGTCGGTGCTGAATCCGTCGGCGCCGGACGAGGCCGTACCCGGCAGCGCAATGTGGCGCGGATCGGTCGTTGCGAGGCCCGGTGAAACCGCAGGCGGCGACGTTGCATTCTGCAGCACCTTGGCGAAATCGAGCGGCTTGATGTCCTTCACGACGTAGCCCGGTGTATCGGCGTTGGCGACGTTCTGCGACAGCACGCCCTGGCGTGCATTGAGCCACGACATGCGCGCGCGCAGAATGTCGAGCAGCGGAAGCGACGGAAGATTCATGGGTGCACATCCGTTTACGAAAAATTAGCCCTAACCGGACGCCATCCTGCCTGCCAAGTTTTAATCGCCGCTTAACGCTGGCGAACCTTTTTGCCGGGCAGAAGTTTCCGCGATTTAACCGGCGATTAAGGTTGACGAAGTCAGAGTGCCGCTCGAACTTCTCGGCGACCTTCCATGGATCTCATAGATTTCGGACGCTATCTCGGCGCTCTGCTGCTGGTGCTGGGCCTCCTCGGCGCAGCAGCTCTCGCGGCGCGCCGCTACGGGCTTCCCGGCATTGCGAAGGGCGTTGCGACGCGGCGGCTCTCGCTAGTCGAGACATTGATGATAGGCCCGCGTCACAAGCTTTTTCTTTTGCGCCGCGACGGCGTCGAACACCTCGTGTTGATGGGTCCACAAGGCGCGAGTGTGGTCGAGACCGGAATTTTTGCGCCGTCCGCAACGCCGCGCGCGCAAAGCGCCGGCACCACCGAGATTGCCGTCGCAACGCCTTTGCTCCAATCCGCCGAGGTCGCCGCGTGAAGAAGATTGCGATCGCGCTTGCGCTTCTTTCAACGCTTCTGTTGATGCCGGACACGGCCTTCGCGGCCGGAGCCGCCAACGCGGCTGCGGACGCCAATTCGATGTCCATCGATCTCACCGGCGGCGGAATGTTCACCGATCGCATGATGCAGATCGTTGCCCTGATCACGATCCTGAGCCTGGCGCCTTCGATCCTGATCATGATGACCTGCTTCACAAGGATCGTGGTCGTATTGTCGTTGCTACGAACCGCGATGGGCCTGCAGACGAGCCCGCCCAATGCCGTGATCGTCAGCCTTGCGATGTTCCTCACGCTTTTCGTGATGACGCCGACGCTGAAGGAAGCCTATACCCAGGGCATCCAGCCGCTGGTCAATCAGCAGATCACGACCGAGGTTGCGCTCGACAAGGCAAGCGCGCCGCTCAAGAAATTCATGCTGGCGCATGTGCGCGAAGCGGACCTCAAATTGTTTCTCGATCTCGCCCACGAGAAACCGCCCGCGTCTCCCGATCAGGTTGCGATTGCGACACTCGCGCCGGCTTTCATGCTTTCGGAACTCAAGCGGGCATTCGAGATCGGATTCCTGATTTTCGTGCCGTTCCTGATCATCGACATGGCGGTTGCGTCGATCCTGATGTCGATGGGCATGATGATGCTGCCCCCGACAGTGATCTCGCTTCCGTTCAAGCTGATCTTTTTCGTGCTGGTGGACGGCTGGCGGCTGGTGACCGGCAGCCTGGTCGAGAGTTATCTTCACTCGCCGCCCATGCACTGAGGGTCCTGCGTTCTACGCTGCCGCCAGTTTTTTCGGACGTTGCGAACGGTTGAAAGGCCGGTCGCCCAGAATCGTCGCGCGATGCATGACGCGGCGGTGCGGCAGATAGTCGTTCACCGTGTAGTGCTGCGTCACGCGATTGTCCCAGAACACAAGGCTGTTCGGCTTCCAGGTCCATCGCACGATGTATTCGGGGCGTTGGATATGTTCGCTCAACAGCTCGAGAATCTTTTCGCTCTCGGCCTGCGAGATTCCCAGAATGCGCGTGGTGAAACCGGAGTTGACGAACAAGCCGTCATGGCCTGTTTCCGGATGCGACCGCACCACCGGATGGGCCACAGGCGGATGTTCGCGCCGGGCCAGGGCATAACGTTCGGCGCCCATATTAAGCGCCGTGGTGCGGTTGGGCGGAAAGGAGCGCGCGAAATCGTGCTCCGCTTCGAGCGTCGCCAGAAAGTTGCGGAACGGCTCGGACAATCCGTTATAGGCCGCGCGCATGCTGGACCAGATCGTGTCGCCGCCGAGGGGTGGAATCTCTTTTGCGTAGAGGACCGAGCCCATGGGAGGGGTCTCGATGAACGTGACATCGGTGCGCCAATTGCCGTTGTCGGTTTCGCTGGCCGGCTCGTTGTCGAGGACGAGGACTTCCGGTAGCCCCGGAACGCTCGGACGAATGGGATGGACATGCAGCCTTCCGAAGCGCGCGGCGAAATTGCGTTGCTGCGCGGGAGTCAGATCCTGATCTTCGAAGAACAGCACCTCATGGTCGAGCAGCGCCTGCCTGATGGCTGTTACGATCTCATCGGAAATGGGCCGGGCCAGATCAATTCCCTCGATCCGCGCGCCAAGGGTCGGCGATTGCGGGCTGATGCGAAGGATCGATTTTGCGGTCATGAACACCCTCTCTTGCCGAAGTGAGCCGTCGCGACGATGACGACCAATCAGGGACAATGGTCGATCGGAGTCCACAATAGACGACTAAAATGATATTGTATACGGTAATTATCGCGACAGGCCGAAGCCGTGAGCGATGTGCCGGCTTCACGGGGAAATAGTCCGTTCATTGGCGCAGGCGCCGCCGGCTGATAGGGTGGGTGAGGTTTAACACCACTTTGGGGACGGCTTTGAAATTCGGGGTTCCAGGGCGCTTGAAACGGTCGCGTGGTTCGAAATATGCGGCCGGCGCGGCAGTCTGCTTGCTGGCCGTGGGGACGATGTTTCCGCACGCGTCCCAGGCGAAGTCCGCCTTTGCTGCGGGAATCCCGGATGATGTCGCGGTGCAGGGCGTCGCCCTGGGAACCGGTTACAACTACAGCACCCGTGAAGGCGCCGAGGCCCGCGCGCTGCAAGAGTGCCACGCACAGACGGATGCGCCGGACGCAACGCGCGCACTTTGTAAAATCGTCGACCACTTCGACAATCGCTGTCTTTCGGTCTCATTGGATCCGAAAGCAGGAACCCCCGGATTCGGCTGGGCCATCGCCGACACCGAAGACGGGGCGAACGATCAAGCGCTCGCAATTTGCCGCCAGAGCGCCGGCTCGGATCGCGCGCCGTATTGCGTGGTCTCATCGAGCCAATGCGATACCAATTCGACCGGTAACTGATCGGCTCGCCTGTTGGCGTGAATGAGACCTTCAGAGCCATCCCCAGGCTTGCCGCAGTTTGGCTCGATGCCGTCTCAATCGCTCAAATCGTCAAATTTATTTTTCGGATTTTCTGCCACCGCAGGCCGCCGATACGACGTGTCGCCAGTTAAGACACTGTAATAGAACGATATTCTGTCTCGTGATCGCGACCGAGCTCCCACGCCATGACATCCGCTCCATGCACAAATCGCACTTCACAACGTGGAGAACAGTTCCTATTCTTCTGAACACGAAACATTGAAGGAGATATTCACATGACCAAACTTCACACCCTCGCTTTCGCGACCGCTCTCTCCTTTGCCTCGGTCTCCATGGCTCACGCCGACGGCGCGGTCACCGGCGCCTGGAAACTCAGCATCGGTACGAACGACGCCCCCTGCACACTGACACTGACCGCCGACGAAGCCGGAACCGCGGGACTCGCGGCGCCGTCCAGCGATTGCCAGAGCGGCCTTGCTTCGATCTCGCACTGGAAGACGGTCGGTTCGAGCCTTCAGCTCTATTCGGCGTCCGACTCGCTGGTCGCGTGGCTCAAGCCAAAGGGCGACGCCTATGAAGGCAGCCAGACCGTCGATGGACGCAAGCTTGCACTAAACCGGTAAACTCCGGCTCCTCGGGCGAAAAAGGGTCGCGTTCCCACCCGTGGACGCGGCCCTTTTCGTTTGTCCGATCGCTCGCACAGCCAATTTGCCGGTTGCCGCATGGAAGTCGCTTGGCTAAACAGCCCACGCGAGGGCGAAGGGGCCCCAGGCACGTCCAGGAACGGCACCGCCATGAAGGAATTCACGCATTTCATCGCCGGCAAATCGGTCAAAGGAAGTTCGGGCCGTTTCGGCGACATCTACAATCCGGCGACCGGCGAAGTTCAGGCAAAGGTGCCGCTCGCAAGCCGCGCCGAAATGCGTATGGCCGTCGAAGCCGCAGCCAAAGCGTTTCCCGAATGGGCTTCCGTCAATCCGCAGCGCCGCGCGCGCGTCATGTTCAACTTCAAGACCCTGGTCGAGAAGAACATAGACGATCTCGCGCGCATGCTCTCCTCCGAGCACGGTAAGGTGATCGCGGATTCGAAGGGCGACATCCAGCGCGGAATTGAAGTGATCGAGTTCGCCTGCGGCATCCCGCATCTCTCCAAGGGCGAATACACCGAAGGCGCCGGTCCCGGCATCGACATCTACTCGATGCGCCAGCCTCTGGGCGTGGTGGCCGGCATCACGCCGTTCAATTTTCCCGCCATGATCCCGATGTGGATGTTCGGCGTCGCCATTGCCTGCGGCAACACCTTCATCTGCAAACCGTCGGAAAAAGATCCGAGCGTTCCTTTGCGTCTGGCGGAACTGTTCATGGAAGCGGGCGGGCCCGCCGGCGTGCTCAATGTCGTCAACGGCGACAAGGAAGCCGTCGATGCGATCCTCGAGGATCCGGATATCCAGGCCGTCAGTTTCGTCGGGTCTTCCGCAATCGCCGAATATGTCTATTCGCACGGCACCGCGCATGGAAAGCGGGTGCAGGCGATGGGCGGCGCCAAGAACCACGCCATCATCATGCCGGATGCCGATCTCGATCAGGTGGTGAACGAGTTGATCGGTGCGGGCTATGGTTCGGCGGGCGAGCGCTGCATGGCGATTTCCGTCGCCGTTCCCGTCACCGAAAAAATCGGCGATGCGCTCGTCGCCAAGCTGAAGCCGCGCGTCGAATCCTTGCGCGTTGGGCTGCCCACGGACCCCGATGCGGATTACGGTCCACTCGTGACGGACGCGCACCGCAAGAAGGTGCTCGACTACATCGACCTCGGCGTCAAGGAAGGCGCGGAGCTCGTCGTCGACGGCCGCGGTTTCAAAATGCAGGGTTATGAAAAGGGCTTCTATCTGGGCGGATCGCTGTTCGATCGCGTCACGGCGGACATGAAGACTTATCGCGACGAAATCTTCGGCCCGGTTCTGCAGGTCGCGCGCGCGAAAGACTTCGACGAAGCGATCTCGCTGCCGTCGAAACATCAATACGGCAACGGCGTGGCGATCTTCACCCGTGACGGCGACGCCGCGCGCGAGTTCGCAAGCAAGGTCAAGGTCGGCATGGTGGGCATCAATGTGCCGATTCCCGTTCCGCTGGCCTATCATACCTTCGGCGGCTGGAAGCGTTCGGCCTTCGGCGACGTCAACCAGCACGGACCGGAAGGGGTGCGCTTCTACACGCGCGTCAAGACGGTCACGGCACGTTGGCCCAAAGGCGGCGTGCGCGAAAATGCGAGCTTCGTCATTCCGACGATGAAATAGATTCACAGGGGCCGCGAAAGTGCGGATGTCGAAGCCATGTCCATGAGCGAACAGAATCCGAATATGCGCCGCCTGCAGGTCGAGTGGTATGCGGCGCTGGCGACAATCATCGGCGGGTTTGTCGTTGCCATTGCTGTCGCTGCCTATCTTACCTTCGGCGGCAAATCTGCGGTCGCGACAGAGGCGACCCCGCCGCCAAGCGCGTCGGACGCACAAAAGGCGCGTGAAGCCGAGTTCGAAACGCTTGGCGCGCAGCTCTGCGCTTTGGAATTGGCCAACGCACAGACGTTCGGCGTCATCCCCAGTTACGGCAAACTCGCAAGCCCCCTGCCGCGCGCGACGGACGTCCGCGGGCGGTATGTCTGCGTCGCCACGACCCAGGTGGCGAAATACGTTCTTGCCGGCGATCTCCTCTGCAAGAATTTCAAGGATTCGCATTGCGTGAGCC
Organism: Rhizomicrobium sp.; assembly: GCA_050010235.1. GTDB lineage: Bacteria > Pseudomonadota > Alphaproteobacteria > Micropepsales > Micropepsaceae > Rhizomicrobium. The sequence continues at coordinate 4,576 of JBEKLK010000076.1, read as the reverse complement.
TGTTCAGCGTCACGCAGGACGACGGCACCGTTCTGTATCAGCGCCAAGGCTGAGCTACGCCGCCAAACGCGTATTGCTCGAATCCGCTATCGCGGAGACGGAGCCGACCGAAAATTACTTGAGGCCGCCCATCGCCGAGATGAGTTTCCACTCCGTGTCCGTGACCGGCTGAACGGAAAGCCGGGAGAATTTGACCAGCGCCATCTCTTTGAATTTCGGATTTGCCTTGATCTCGGCCAGAGTGACGTGTTTGGGCACATCGCGCACGGCCTTCACATCCACCAGACCGAAGCGGCCTTTCTCATCCGTGGGGTCCGGGCGGTATTCGCCGATCACTTCGACGATGCCGACGATGCTCCGCTCCTCTCCGGAATGGTAGAAGAAGCCGCGATCGCCCTTCTTCATCGCCTTCATGTTATTGGCCGCCGTGAAATTTCGTACGCCGCTCCACGGCTCGCCTTTGGCGCCTTTCGCCTTTTGCTGATCCCAGGACCACGCGTCCGGCTCGCTCTTGAACAGCCAATACGCCATCGCCATCACTCCTTAGAATTTCACGCCCGTGGGATTGAAAGTCAGCTTCCACGGCCGCACTTCCGAATGCGCAAAAAGACCCGCTTTGACGTAGGGATCGTTCGCGTGCCACGCCTTCGCCGCATCGATATCGGCGGCCTCGAAGATGATGAGGCTGCCGGCCATGTCGCCTTTCGCATCCAGGAAAGGGCCGCCCAGTTTTATGACATTCGTCGTCCGCGCATATTCGAAATGCGCTTCGCGAGTCGCCATCCTGAGAGCGAGGGAGTTTTCCTTATCGAGCGCGGTGACCACGAACAACATGATTTCTCCTATTCCGATTTGAAGGGACGCGCCATCAGGCGGGGAATGGCCGCCTCGAGCGAAAGACGGCCTTCGAGAATGTCGGCCACGGCCTCGGCCACGGGAAGTTCGATGTTTTGCCGCGTCGCGCGCGCGACGAGTGCGGCAGCCGTTTCGACGCCCTCTGCCAACGGCTGGCCTGCCGCGGTCAGTTCGCCCCGGGAACGCCCTTTTCCCAGATGTAAACCGAATGCGTAGTTGCGCGACGCGGTGCTGGTGGCGGTGAGCACGAGATCTCCCAGGCCGGACAGGCCCATGAGCGTCTCGGACTTCGCGCCAAGCGCTATGCCCAATCTGCACAGTTCCGCGAAGCTGCGCGCCAGGAGCGCTGCGCGCGCGCTGTCGCCCAGACCCAAACCGGAAACGATTCCGCAGCCGATCGCATAGACATTCTTCGCGGCGCCGCCGAGTGCCACGCCGGTCAGGTCGCTGCTTGCATAGGGACGGAATGTCGGATGGCCCAGCGATGCCTGCAGCCGCAGCGCAATGTGCTTGCGGGCGGCGATCGTGACGGCCGTCGGCAGGCGGCGCGACACGTCCCGGGCGAATGAAGGTCCCGACAGGATGGCCGGTGCGGCATCCGGCGCGCATTCGGCCAGAACTTCGGTGAGCAACTTGCCGCTGCCGCGTTCGATGCCTTTGGCGCACAAAACCAGGGGAAGCTTGGGGCGAATATGACGCGCGATGGTGCCGAGCGTTTCGCGCAGATGTTGAGCCGGCACCACGACGAGAATCGCGTTCGCGTCCCGCAGGCCGGCCAGATCGCCCGTCGCAGCCAGACTATCGGGAAGGCGGACACCGGAAAGAAACTGCGTGTTTTCGTGCCTGGAACTGATGGTTTCGACCACTTCGGGCTCGCGGGCCCAGATCGTCACCCGGCGCCCGGCCTCGGCAGCTACCAGGCCCAGCGCGGTCCCCCAGGCCCCGGCCCCGACAACCCCGATATGCTCATAAGGCTTTGTTTCTAAGGCCAATTTATCCACAGCCGCAGCTCATGTTGCAGTGCAAAAGATTGAACGGTTTGTTGATTGTTCAGAAATTTCCATTATGTTTGTGTGTGAAAAGAAAATGTCACCCAGGGAAGCGAGACGCGTCATGTCCGAAAAGGATGCCGTTCGTACTCAGATTATCACCGCTGCGGGGAAGCGGTTTTCGCATTTCGGCTATGCCAAGACCACCATGGCCGAGGTCGCCACGGATTGCAGCATGTCGCCGGGCAATCTCTACCGGTTCTTCCCGGGAAAGCTCGACATCGCGGAAGCCATTGCAGCCGAAGATTATGAAAAGAATCTCCTTGTGATGCGCAAGCTCGCCGTGGCACCCGGCAAGGACGGTCGCCAACGGCTTCGCGATCTGTTGTTCGAGGAATTGCGCCGGACCTACCACAAGCTGGAAAAGGATCCGCGCATCGTGGAGATGGCGCGCGTTATTTCGCACGAGCGTCCGACATTCTCCAACTGGATGCTCGCCCACGAGCGCAAGATTCTTGTCGAGCTCCTCGACGAATCCGAACGGCGCGGCGAGTTCGTTCCTCCGGGAGACAAGGACGAGATCGCCGAGATGATCCAGTCGGCGACGATGAAATTCCGCTATCCGCAGCTTTGGTCGAAGCTGACGCTTCCCAAACTCGAGCGCGAACTCGAGGGCGTGCTCCACCTGATCCTGAACGGCCTTTGTCCTCATGCCGAGCATGCAGGGGCGGGAAAGACCAAGCACGAAGCCGCGGCCTGACTTGCTCTTTCGTCCGACAAGCGCCATCTAGCGTCGATGCGCCGGCTATTTCTCGCAGTGTTTTTTAGCGTCGTCGCCGGTTCGGCATCGGCGGCGGATTTCGCACAGACTATGCAGCCGCGGTTCACGCCCGCCGATCAGGCCGACCTCGACCGGATCAGCGCGTACCTGAATGCGACGCACGCCCTCAACGGAAGCTTCGTCCAGATCGGACCCGAGGGTCAGGTGGATGAGGGCCGGTTCTATATTCAGAAGCCCGGCCGGATGCGCTTCGAATATGCGCCGCCCAATCCCACGCTGATCGTCAGCGACGGCTCGACCGTCGCCGTCATCAACAAGAAACTGAACACGACCGACCGCTATCCCATCTGGACGACGCCGCTCAGCCTGATTCTTTCGGACGAGATCGATTTGAAGAAGAATCCGGCGATTATCGGCCTCGGACATCAGGACGGCCAACTCGTCGTCAATGCGCGGTCGCATTCGAGCCGCGCCACGGGAAACATCACGCTCGTATTTTCTGCGCCCAACATCGAACTGCGACAATGGACCGTGATCGACGCGCAGGGTCTCACGACAACCGTATCCGTGCGCGACCTGAAGCCGGATGCGCCGCTCGATTCGACGTTGTTCACGATCGCGGACGCCGCGGCGAAGAGCGAAAAATAAGCGATGACTTCGCGCGCACCCGTCGTCGGCATAATTTGCGACCGTCGCATGTTGGGCGCCCACCCGTTTCATGTCGCAGGAGAGAAATACATCTCGGCAGTGCGCGATGCGGCTGGTGCGCTGCCCGTGCTCATCCCCGTTCTGGAGCCCCCGATTCCGCCTTCGGAACTCCTGGCGTCCATCGACGGACTTCTCTTCACCGGCTCGCCGTCGAATGTGTCGCCAAGCCGCTATGGCGGCCCCGGTCCGCGCGAAGGCGTCTTGCAGGATGAAAATCGCGACGCAACCGCGTTGCCGCTTCTGGAAGCGGCAATAGCGGCAGGCACGCCGATCCTTTGCCTATGCCGCGGCTTTCAGGAATTGAACGTGGCGCTTGGGGGCACGCTCTTCCAGCATGTGCATGAGATCGCCGGCCGCAGCGATCACCGGGAAAACAAACATGCGCCTCTGGATGAGCAGTACGCCCCGGCCCATGAGGTGCAGGTTCGCGATGGGGGGCTTCTTTCGCAGATTGTCGGCGAACGGACATTCAAGGTGAACTCCCTGCATTCGCAAGGCATCGACCGGCTGGCAGCGCGGCTTCACGCCGATGCGGTGGCACCCGATGGAACGGTCGAGGCCGTGTCGATACCGCAGGCACGTGGCTTCGCGCTTGGTTTGCAATGGCATCCCGAATGGCGCTGGGCGGAAAATCCGGTCTCGCGCGAGATATTTTCCGCGTTCGGAACGGCACTGCGTCAGCGCACCTGAAATCCCCCGCCGGCAAATCTCCGACGGCGGAACCCGATCCCGTTTCCCGAGCGCGGATCGCCGCGCCGAACCTTCGCGTACGTCGTTCGAGCAACGTTCGCGAGCCAGGAAATCGTCGACTTCTCATTCGCGGCGGAGCGATCTAAAAGAAGCCCGTCATGCACGCTTATTCCCTCGCGCGTAGCGCAACCTTTGTCCTGGTGCTCGCCCTTGCGGCCTGCGGTTTCGACGCGCCGGCGCCAAACAGGACGCCGCCGCCGCCGGCGCCCCCCACGCCGACTTCGACGCTCGCGGCCACGCTGGTCATTCCCGCCGCCACGATCGTTCAGGAACTGAACGACAAAACGAAGGACGAAATCGCCAGGATCACCGACCAGGAGGTCGACTGCGCGATTGCCAAGTGCCGCCTCAATCTGGTCGCGACGAAGATCGGGCCGATCACGGGTTCGGCAGATGGCGGAAAGCTGTCTCTTTCGCTGCCGCTCACCGCGACCGCAGACGTCGCGCTGAAGGCACTGTTCGTCAGGACGAAGGCGCATGGCGTCGCGACGGG
>JBEKLK010000075.1:0-11999 GCA_050010235.1 Rhizomicrobium sp. | reverse complement strand
GTCGTGTCGGACTACAAAAAACTCATTGCGGCGGCAATCGCGTTCCTCGCGTTGACGGGGAGCCTCACCGTGAGCCTCGCGGGCGCCACCTATTACGACGACGTGATGAGCGTGTTCGTGCTGACGGCTCTGGCGCTCGTCATCGTGCAACGCGAGTTGTTGTGCGACGGCGCGCTGTGGCGCGGAATGCTGGTCGCGGGTCTCGCCGGCTTGATCGCAGGAAGCGCCGTCGGCCTCAAACTGCCGGAAGCGCCGTTCGCGCTGGGCTTTGCGGCCGCGCTCGCGATCCTTCCCGGCGACTGGCGGCACAGAAGCACGCGGCTCGTTGCGGGCGGGCTCGGCGGCGTCGTGGGCGCGGCGATTTTCGCGGCCTACTGGTTCGTGAAAATGCACGCGCTGACGGGCAATCCGCTGTTCCCGTATTTCAACGAGTATTTCCATTCGCCGCTGGCGCTCGCCGCATCCTATCGCGACATGCGCTTCATCCCCACCGATCTCAAGCATCAGCTTCTGTTCCCCCTGCTGTTCTCCGTCGACTGGGGTGTGGCCGACGATCTGCCGTTTCAGGATATCCGCGTGGGCCTCGCCTATGTGCTGGCGATCCTCACCTTGCCGCTGTGGGTTTTCGGGCGGAGATCGCGCGAAGCGATGATCGATATGCCGGCGGCGGCGGCGCTGTTCGCGTTCGTCATCGTCGCCTATGTCGCGTGGCTCAAGATCTTCGGCATCTACCGCTACATCCTTTTGCTGGAGATGGTGGCGCCGCTGGTGATCTATGTGGCTGTGAGTCTCGTTCCGACGACCGTGCGGGCGCGCCTCATCACGATTGCCATTCTGCTGTTGGGCGTGATCGCGACCACGAAGGCGGGCCTCCTTGCCCGTGCTCCCCTGGGCGATCCCTATATCCAGGTCACGATTCCGCCCATTGCCCATCCCGACAAGACCATGCTGCTGATGACGGGCGAGGCGCCGATGGGCTATCTCGCGCCGTCATTCCCCCCTCAGATTCCCATCGTCCGGATCGACGGCTGGATGATCCGGCCCGAGGACGGCTCGAAGCTCACGGCCGAGACCCGCAAACGGGTGGACGCCTTCACGGGCGACCTCTACGTGATATTCATTCCTTACGAGGCGGCGCGGGACCGCGACGCTCTCGCCGTCTATGGTCTCGCCATCCGCGCGCCCGACTGCCGGGAACTGGTCACGAACCTCGGCGGGCTCTATCAGTTCTGTCCCGTGATCCGAATTCCGAGTTCCAGCCCATGACCGATGCCCGCATTGCCGTTCTCGTGCCCTGCTACAACGAGGAAGCCGCGATCGCGCTTGTCGTGCGCGATTTCCGCGCGGCGCTGCCCAATGCCGCGATCTACGTCTACGACAACAATTCCCGGGACAAGACGGCCGAGCGCGCGCGGGAGGCGGGCGCCATCGTCTGCACGGAAACGCGCCAGGGCAAAGGCAATGTCGTGCGCCGGATGTTCGCGGACATCGAGGCCGACATCTATGTGCTGGTGGACGGCGACGACACCTATGACGCGTTCGTGGCGCCCGCGCTTGTGCGCAAGCTGGTCAACGAGAATCTCGACATCGTGTCGGGGCGGCGCATTGCCACCGGCCACGCCGCCTATCGGGCGGGCCATGTGCTGGGCAACCGGCTTCTGACCGGCCTCACCGCGATGATGTTCCGCGTCAAGCTGGGCGATCTGCTCACGGGCTATCGCGTGATGTCGCGGCGTTTCGTGAAATCGTTTCCCTTTACCGCGGAAGGATTCGGCATCGAGACCGAGCTCACCGTTCATGCGGTGCGGCTGCTGATGCCGATGGTCGAAGTCGACACGAAATACAAGGAGCGCCCGGCGGGCTCGGTCAGCAAGCTCAACACGTATCGTGACGGCGTCAGAATTCTGCTGACGATCGCGGCGCTCGTGCGCGAGGAGCGCCCCCTCATCTTCTTCAGCGGCATTTTTGCGCTGCTGGCGCTGTTGTCGCTTCTCGTCGGCACGCCGGTGGTGCTCGAGTTTTACCGAACCGGATTTGTGCCGCGCCTGCCCACGGCGCTGCTGGCGACGGCGTTGATGATCCTCGCGTTTCTCTCCTTTGCCAGCGGGCTGATCCTGGACACGGTCACGCGCGGGCGTTGGGAGCTGAAGCGTGTCGCCTATCTCGCGATTCCGGGCCCGAAGGATCTCAAGCTTCCGTGAGCGCCGTGTCGCAGCTCGCGCGAAAAATCGTCGATTCGCGTTTTCTGCGCTTTGCTGTCATCGGCAGCGGCGGCTTCATCGTCGACGAAAGCGTGCTCGCGCTCCTGCACGGGGGCATTGGCCTCGACCCGTTCAGCGCGCGCGCGATCTCGATCCTGACCGCGATGACGTTCACCTGGTGGGGCAATCGCAACCTGACGTTCCGCGAGCATGCCGCCAGCGGCGCACAGGACACATTGTCGGAATGGCTGCGCTTCATGGCGGCGAACACGGTCGGCGCATTGGTCAATTACGGCACCTATGCCGCGCTGGTGCGTTTCGCGCCCGCTCCGCTCGACAACGCATATCTCGCAGTCGCCGCCGGCGTGGCGGTGGGGCTGGTGTTCAACTTCACGCTGTCAAAGCGTTTCGTGTTTCGCGCCGGGGATTAGAGCAGTTTCGGATTGCGCTGGATCACCGATGGAGCGCGGGCGTCCCGCCCGCATTTTCAATAGCTATTGCGCGCAAGATGCGCGCGCTCCGGAGGAGGATTGTTCTCCGCGTGACATCGAACTTCAAAATCGGGACACTGCTCACCCGATCCGCTTCAGCTCGTCGATCAGCGCGGATCCGGCCGGCGCATCGACGTCGACGCGGGTGGTTTCGGTCAGTCGCGCCATGGTCATGTAGAAGCCGCAGGTGAGGATCGCTTCCACGATTTCCTGCGGCGAGAAATGCTTCGACATCTCCGCGACTGCCGCCTCGCTCGCCCGCACGTTCTTCACCACTTCGCGCGCGAACCGCAGCAATGCCTGTTCCTTCGCGCCGAACGCCGGATCGTCGATGCGCGCGTTTTCCAGCGCTTTGATCTGATCCTTGCGACAGCCGGCGGCCTCGCCGATGGGAACATGCTGCACCCATTCGTAAGTGCCGCCTTCCAGCCGCGCGACCCAGAGAATAATGAGTTCGCGCAAGGCCGGATCGAGTTTCTGTTTGGAAAGGATCGCGCCGCCAAACCGCATGCCGGGTACGAAACAGGTGACCGCATTTGCCCACATGCGGAAGATATTGAGCTTGCGCGGCAATCTCTCGAAGCGCTCGCGCACGTCGTCCGGCAGCGTGGCGATATCGGCATAGGGGATCAGGGGCATGGTTCGTCTCCGTGTGTTATTCGCCGCCCCTTTGGGAAGGGGTGATGCCCATGCAATACCCCTCCCCGAATTGCTGCGCAATTCGACCCTCCCTCAAGGGGAGGGTGGGAATTTTTTTCTTACCGTAAATCGACAATCACCGATTTGACGACGACAAAAACAGCCATCCCCGGCACGAGGCCGAGGCGCAAGAGCGAGGCGCGGGTGATGCGTGCGACCAGCTTCACGCCGCCGGATCGCAACTGAACGTCGGCGTGGCCGTCGTCGTCGGCGCGCGTCGAGGCGATCATCGCCTCCAGGACATTGTTGGCGCTGATGTCCCGCGGCCGATCGCGCGCGATCATCAGATCCTCCGCACGCAACCGCACGCGCAAGCGCGTGCCGGGAGGCCGCGAAATCCGCGACACGATCAGCTCCCCGCCATCGAACGCGAGAACGGTCAGCCGGTCGTCGTCGCGTTGCGCGGACACGACCGCTTCGAACACGGCACCATAAGACGGCGTACCCGCGAGATTCGCGAATTCGAGATCGGGCAACAGGTCGAACACGGAACCCTGCGCGGCAACACGCCCCTCTTTCACGAAGACCAACTCGTCGGCCAGCCGCGTAACCTCCTCGAGCGAATGGGTGACATAGATCATCGGCAACCGCGCCTCGTCGCGCAGTTTTTCGAGATAGGGGAAAATTTCCGCCTTGCGCGCGGCGTCGAGAGCCGCCAGCGGTTCGTCCAGCAGGAGCAATGTGGGAGACGCCAGCAGCGCACGGCCCAGCGCAACCCTGCCCTTCTCGCCGCCGGAAAGCTTTGCGGGCTTGCGCGACAGCAGATGCTCGAGTCCCAGCATGTCGACGACATGCGCGAACGCGTCCGCGCCGGGCTGCGGCACAGCGCGCCGCCAACCGAACTGTAGATTTCCCGCCACGCTCATATGGGGAAACAGGCGCGCCTCCTGAAACACATAGCCGATCCGGCGCGCGCGCGGCGGCACGAAAATTCCCGCACCGCTGTCGAACACGACGCGGTCCTCGATCACGATGCGCCCGGCTTGCGGCCGGAACAGGCCTGCGACGGCGTTCACGATCGTCGTCTTGCCGGCGCCGGACGGACCGAACAGCGCGGTCACACCCGGCTTCGCCACGCGAAAGGCCGCGTCGAGCTCGAAGCCTGCAAACCGATGACGAACGGCGATGTCGATCGTCATTGGCCGACAAGCGTGCGCGTGCGCCGCTCCGCCAATTCGGCCAGCACCATGCCGGCCAGCGCGAGCGAAATGGACAGCAGCGAGAGGCGCGCCGCTTCCGCTTCGCCTCCCGGAGACTGAATGGCGCTGTAGATGGCGAGCGGCAGCGTCTGGGTTTCGCCGGGAATGTTTGAGACGAAGGTGATGATCGCGCCGAATTCCCCGAGGCTCGCGGCAAAAGCCGTGATGGCGCCGGTCACGACACCCGGCAGTGCGAGCGGCAACAGGATGTTGAAGAAGCGATCGAAGGGCCCCGCCCCGAGCGTTTCCGCCGCCTGGCCGAGCCCGCTGTCGATCGCGGCCAGCGCAAGCCGGATCGCGCGCAATTGAAACGGAAAGGTGATGAGACCCGAGGCAAGCGCGGCCCCGGTCCAGCTGAAGGCGAACCGGATTCCCAGATTGTGCAGCAGCCACGCACCGACGGGCGCGCGCGTGCCGAGAATGGTCAGCAGCAGATAGCCGACCACGACGGGCGGCAAGACCAGGGGAATGTGAAGCGCGCTGTCGACGAGCGTTTTGCCGGGAAAGCGCGCGTGCGCAAGAACCATCGCCGCCGCAAGCGCGAACGGAAGCGCGCAGGCGACCGCCACCAGCGACACGCGCAGGCTCAGCAGAAGCGCTTCAACCTCGACACCCGTCAGCATCGTCACCGCCCCGAAATCCTCGCTTTCCCCCGTTCCCGAATATCACGAACGGCGCGCGGCCGCAGGCACCCTTGACCGAGCACCGCGCGAGGGGCCGCTTGACCGCCCGGGCCGGGCGGCTACGGTTATCCCGGGATGGGCATTCGAGGGAAGAATGCGGGCGGGATATCCGATATTTGCCGTTTGCGCGGCGCTTTTGGCATGGGCGCCGGCGCAGGCCGCCACGCCGCAAGCCGCCGGTATTCCGGGGAAGCCTTTTGCGGCCCAGATTTCGCCCGCTCCGGCAAAACCCGCACCCGCTGTCGTGGAGAACAGACCGGACCTGATCATCATCCGCTACGACCATTGGACCGACGCGGACGAGCGCGCCTACAGCGAATTCATCACGGCGATCGGGGACTCGGGTTGTCGCACGGTCAACGACTGTCTGCACGATCCGGCGAATCCGTTCCGGGCCAGCGATCCGGAATCGATGCCGTTCCGCTCCGATTGCGCCGACTTGCCTTACGTCTTGCGAGGCTATTTCGCGTGGAAGCGCGGACTGCCTTTTTCCTATGAAGGCGATGTCGAGCCGCGCGGCCACACGCGCGACATCCGCTACACCGCGGCCGGCAACGAAGTCTCGGCCCGCACCGATGTGCTGTCCTATTCGACGACCGGCTACGAAATGATCGACGTGATGCGCGATGCCGTCTCGTCGGCCAGCTTCCGCATCCATCCCGATCTCGAAGAGCCGCTCGAGCCCGATATGTATTCGCCCGCGATCGGCGTGAAGTCGATCCGCCCGGGCACCATGGTCTATGATCCCAACGGCCATGTGGCGATCGTCTTCCGGATCGAACCCAACGGGCGCATGCAATATATCGACGCCCATCCCGACAGTTCGGTGACGCGCGGCTATTATGACGAGCGTTTCGTCCGGTCGCGGCCGGATATGGGTGCGGGTTTCAAGAACTGGCGTCCGCTGTGGTTGGTCGATGCTGTGCGGCGCAGCGACGGCGTATATATCGGCGGCCATGTCGTGCTCGCCGCCAACAAAAACATCCCGGATTATTCGGACGCGCAATTCTTCGGCACGGGTCCGCGGCCCGCCGACGACGAGAATTGGAACACCGGCGCATTCGTGCTGAACGGTCAGACTTACGATTATTACGACTATGTGCGCGCGGTGATGGCGGGCGGGAAGCTCCTGTTCGATCCCGTCAGGGAAGTGCGCGACATGATCGATTCCAACTGCAACGACCTCCACTACCGCAGCGATGCGGTCGAGGTGGCGCTGGCGGCGGGCATCGAAGATCTGCCGCAGCCAGCGCGCTTGCCGCCCAACATCTACGGCACGGAAGGCAATTGGGAGGACTATTCCACGCCGTCGCGCGATGCGCGCCTCAAGACGTCGTTCACGGAATTGCGCGCCCAGACCGAGCGGTTCGTGAAAATGTACGAGGCGGGCGATTCGAAGCTCGTCTACAGGGGCAACGATCTCGTGGCCGATCTGATCGCGACCTATGACCGGGAAGCGGGAGCCTGCAAGCTCACCTATGCCCGCACCGACAACTCGCAAGTGACGCTGGGCTATGACGACATGCGACGCCGCCTTTTTCTGATGTCGTTCGATCCCTATCAATGCGTGGAGCGCCGCTGGGGCGCCACGGATCCGGTGGAGCTGTCCACCTGCAAGGACGGTCCTTTCAAACAAGCGTGGTATGCGGCCGAACAGACTCTGCGCAACCAGGTCGACCGTACCTACGAAGCGGAAATGGATTTCTCGCTCGACGAGCTGAGAACGCCGGGGCCGGGGAAAGGTGTCGCAGCACCTCCCGATATCGACGTGCGGGCCTATCTGGCGTCGGTGCAGCATGTGCGGCCGCGCGCGCCCCAGGGGCAGACGCCGATCAACTGAATTCTCTCATCAGGAGCCCAAAGAAAAAAGCCGCCGGTCGCCCGGCGGCTTTTGTTCATGAGAGCCGGCAATCGGCTTAATGCGTACGCGCGTAAATCGACCACAGATGCGCCAGAAGCGCATTGCCGGGCTTGGCGCCCGATACCGCATTGAGGGCATGCACCGCCTGGTCCCTCTGGTGCAGCCCGATATCGGCCATGGCGAGGCGAATCTGCGCCAGATCGCTGTCGGTGGCACCTTTTGCGATGCCGGCCTTTGCCGCGGCTTGTGCATCCTGGTAGCGGCCCATGCCCCAATATTGCTCGCTGAGCTTCACATCGGCGTCGCCGGTCCTGGCGGCGTTCGCCGCTGCAGCTTCTTTCGCGAGGTTTGCGACTTCGGCGCCGGATTGGGTCTTCGCCATATTCATCAGGCGCACCGTGCGGGCATCGTTCAGCAGCTTCGCATCCATTCCCTTTTGGACGATGCCCTGTGCTTCGGTCGGACAACCGACCTGGATTGCGACTTCGGCCGCTGTCGTATAGTCGTCCGCATTCCGCATCGTGCCGGTGAGAAGACGCAGGCGATAGGCGTCCATCGTGTTCTCCGGCGTACCCGGCACACGGTCGGCCATCGTCAGCAGATCGGACCAATATTTCGGCTGGTTGAAATCGACGATCAGCTGTTCGGCCGCAACGCGCATGGCATCGTTGTCGCCGGATTTATAGGCGGCGCTCATCAGAAGCGCGAGCGCCTGCGCCCCGTGCATGTCCCGCAGCATGCGAATGCACGACGAATAATCGCCCATCAGATAATAGGCCTGGGCGACGACCAGTTCGCTTTCGCCGTCATACTGGCCGGCTTTGCGAAGCTCGTCGGCATCTTCCCCAACCACATCGCGATAGCGACCGGCGTTGTAATCATTCGCGAACTTCGCCTTCGATCCCGTGGCACCGCTGCCGCTTTTGGCCGCAACATATTGCCGGGTTTGCTCGATCGCCTGCTGATCGCCGGAGGTCAGGCCACCGACGGATTCGGCCTCTTTTACTTTTTCCTCGGCAGCACCCGTGCTGCCCGATTCGGCCAGCCTGATCGCTTCCTGCAGGAGCTTTCCGACGGCGGGGCGGGCGCCGGCTTCGGCGGGAACGGCCATCGGCAAAGCGCCGACGGCGCCGATTGCAGCTCCAAGGAGTAGCGCCGTTGCCAGGGTGCGCAGCAGCTTGAAAGAATTCATCTTGAGACCTCTTTTGAATTCAAGGCGCGGGTCTCGGACGCATGCAACCGCATGTTCCGCTTCCGCGGTCGCCCCTCACATTAATTCATATATTGTTCGTTACCGGTGAATCCAATCTTCGTCACGCCGAGACGCTGGGCATCGGCCAAAACCTTGGCCACCGTGTCGTATTTCGCGAGACGGTTGGGGCTCAGATGGATTTCATCCTGCGTGTCGCCCTTCGCTGCTTCCTGAATGAAATAGGCGTCGAGCGTCTGCATGTTTACCGGCGTGTTGTTCCAGGTGATCGTACCGTCGAAGTCGATGCCCAATTCCACGACCGTCGGCGGTATCAAGGGCGGTTTTTGATTCGGCGGCGGCATGTCGAGTTTCACGGCGTGAGTCTGAATGGGCAGCGTAATGATGAGCATGACAAGCAGAACGAGCATGACGTCGATCAACGGCGTCGTGTTCATCTCCACCATGACTTCGTTTTCGCCGCTTCCGGAACCGAGATTCATTGCCATTGCAGGTTACCTTTTGCTATCCGGAAGCCGTTACTGTTCGTTGTTGCGCGGCTCGGTCAGGAAGCCGACTTTCGGAACACCTGCCTGCTGCGCCGCAAGAATGACCCTGCCGATCGCTTCGAAGCGCACGTCCTTGTCGCCCCGGATATGCACTTCGGGAAGAGGAGCGCCCGATGCTTGGGCGCGCCTGAGAGCATCGTCGAACCGTGGCCGAAGTTCGCTCACCTGAACGGGCGCATTGTTCCAGTAGATGTTCTCGTCCTTGTCCACCGCGATGACGATGTTCTCGGGCTTGGTGATGGTCGCGATATTGCGCGCGTTCGGAAGCGTCAGCGGCACCGTCTTGACGATCACCGGGATGGTGATCAGGAAGATGATGAGGAGAACGAGCATCACGTCCACCAGAGGTGTGGTGTTGATCGTGGTGTTCAGTTCCACCTCATCGTGGTCCGCAGATTGGACATTCATTGACATGTGCTGAGTCCTTGCCGAGCGCGCGCGCCTATCACTTCTTGTTGGTCACGAGATAGGTCTGCAAGTCCGCAGCGAAGCTCCTGAGCTTCTCGTTGATGACCTTGTTGCGGCGAACGGTGTAGTTGTAGAGCAGCACGGCCGGAACGGCGACGAGAAGGCCGAGTGCGGTGGCGATCAGTGCGGTACCGACCGGGCCTGCAACCTTGTCGATCGACGCCTGGCCCGCCACACCGATGGCGATCAGCGCGTTCAGAATGCCCCAGACGGTGCCGAACAGACCGATGAACGGCGAGGTCGAACCGACAGACGCGAGGAACGCGATGCCGTTCTGCAGCTGGGCGTTTGCCTCGTCGAGCTGGCGGTTCAGCGACATTCCGATCCAATCGTTGAGATTGACAAGCCCGGTGCCTTGTCCGGCCGCCGCTCGGACGCCGCTTTCGGCGACGCTGCGGAACACGCTGTTCTTGGGAAGCTTGTCGATGCCCTCGTTGAGATTGTTCGAACTCCAGAAACGGCGTTCGACGGTCTTGGCCTGGCCAAGAACGCGGGCCTGCTCGAGGTACTTCGTGATGAAGATGTACCAGGTGCCGGCCGACATGATGCCGAGGAGCACGATCACTGCTCTGATGACGAAGTCGCCGTTCTTCCACAACGGAACGAGGCCGTAGGGGCTCTCTTTCGGAGCGGCTGGGGCGGCAGCTTCGGGCGGCGTAACAGCAGGCGCGGCGGCAGGCGTGGCAGCCGGCGCGACCACTGTTCCCGGACCGGACATTGTCGCCCCCGGAGTGCCCGATGCCGGCGCGCCCGTCATTGCGGGAGCAGCAGCACCCGGCGATGTCATGGCGGGTTGAGCCGGTGCCGTTTGTGCCAGTGCCTGACCGACGCTCGCGGCGGACAGGAAAACGATCGCGGCTGCAATCGCCAGATGCTTCGAGATCATTGTTTCGATACTCCGTAAGTAGATTCCAATTAAAATCGGCTTCCCTCCCCTAGGGATCAGCCGCCAGTCAAACTCCACTTCACGCTTGCCTTCCAGGGAACCTCGATGGGCGCCCCGTTTTGAATTGCAGGCTTGTACTGCCAACTTTGCGCACAGGTGAGCGCAGCTTGGTCAAGCGAGTCGTGTCCACTGGATTCGGCAATCGTCAAATCCGTGACCGCACCGTCAGCCGTAATCTTGAACGCCAGTGTCGTCGTGCCTTCCTGATTCAGGCGCACGGCAATCGGCGGATAATATCTTTGACCGCAGGTGTGCGGCCTGCCGATCGAAGCCGGTGCCGTGATGCCGGCCGGCTTTTGCACCTGCGGCACAACGGGTGTCGAAGTGATCGTATTGGTGACCGGCGCTTCGTTCGAGATGGTAATATCCGGCGGCGGCACGAAAGGCGGCGGCGGCTTGACCAATTCCGGCGGCGGCGGCGGCGGCAACTTCTCCGCGGGCGGCGGTGTCTCTTCGACTTTCGCCATGAGCTCCGAGGGAAGTTTTTGCATCATTTGCTGCGCGAGACCGGTGATCAAAGCCCAGATCAAGATCACGTGGATCGCGACCACGACAAGAATGCCAAGCAGGCGCCGGGGGGTCGCTTGGACCGCCGAAGGCCGCACCAGAGTGTGTAGGGGCTGTTCCATGGTTTCAGATTAACCGAACAAGGTTGGACCCGGCACTCAGACTCCGGGCATGATGATGGCTGACCAGGCTCACGCGTTCCCCTCCCCGGCACCGCAGAAGCGGCGCGCGTTTGCGGCCCTCTTTCGATATATCGTAATCATCGTTGTTGGAACGGTCCAGCTTTTCGAATGGTAAACGGCCAGATCGCGGAAAGGTGGCTTTGTCGCGGTCGAGATCGGCGGCCCTGCGCGCCCCTCTGCGCGTCTTCCGGTCGGCGGAAGCTTGATTTGCCGCCGCAAACGCGCAAACCCGTCCGGCCGGAGTGCGCTGCAACCGCGAAGCACAAAAAGCTCGTAAAGGCTTCATTTCCAAGCACCTAAGAGGTTGCGGCGAATCGTTCCACCCGAGTTTCTCAACAATTTTTCAGTGCGAATTTGCAACACGGCGCAATTGCGAGCCCGGTTGCGTCGCGAAAAATCCTCCCACGCGGGCCCACCGCGACAGACAGCGAGTGTACGAATGTTGACCCCCGCTGCGTCTATCTATTAGCGTTCAATTTGACGCGAGGTTCCCGGAAGGGATTCAAGGGAACGCGGTGTGACGCCGCGGCTGCCCCCGCAACTGTGACCGGATAGCGGTCGTCCAGAATGCCACTGAGGCTGGAAAGCCTTCGGGAAGGCGGGCGACAGCGGTGACCCGGGAGCCAGGAGACCTGCCCCGTGTCGTCGTCCTGCTGCCGGCCGGGGTGCGTCGGGAGCTGCGGTCGACCGCGCGACGACATGTTGGAGTCGTCGTCGCGGGGGTTCAATTGGGTCCTGCCTATACAACCGAACTGCCGCGTCCCGGCTCCTGGAATTCAACCCAGGAGAATCGCATGCGTATGCCCATCATTGCCGCTTTTTGCGGCACTTTTTCGCTCCTCTTTTCTAGCCTGCTCGCGTCCGATGCTGCCGCCCAGCAGACGAGCATCGATTTGGAGACGGTCGTTGTCACGGCCACGCGCACGCCCACGCCCGAAGCGCAGATCGCCAGCAGCATGACGGTCATCACGGCCGCAGATATCGCAGCCACGCAGGATCAGACT